>JAFDAT010000282.1 GCA_019313725.1 Deltaproteobacteria bacterium | reverse complement strand
CATCCGTTTTATGAGCGCCTGGGGTTTGGTATTATGCCCGATTCAACGCCCATGGTGAAAATTGGCGGCCACCAGGAGAAAAGGAATATGTAAGAGGGATTTCAAACACATGATACCGCCGGATTATGCGGCGTATAAACCTTATTGCAGCGCCCAGCGTTACCCTTTGTGCGGTTATGCGCTCTCTTCCATTATCGCCTGGAGCAATGAGGAGTACCAGCCTTTTGGTAAAGTTATCGACGGGGTCCTGGTTGTGGCGGCCGAGTTTGCCATCGAGCGTGAAAACAGGCATCTCATTTTGCCGATTTCGCCGGACAGGGAGTATCGACCCCGGGAACTGTTCGATCTGGCCGGCGAATTGGGCTACGAGACATACTGGTTTGTTCCCGAAAGCTATATCGACACGTATGGCCGTGAGGAATTGGAGCGCTACTTTGACATTCAGGCGCATGAATCCTATAGCGACTATGTTTTCAGAACAGAAGATCTGGCCACATTGAAAGGCAACAAGTATTCCAAGAAGCGTAACCTGATCCACCAGTTTGAGCGGGCTTTTGGTGCCGAGGGGCGTGTACAGGTGGAGCCGATGGGACCGACGGTTGCCGGGGAGTGCCTGGAATTTCTGGAACAATGGTGCCTGGATCGTGACGGGTGCGACGGCGGGGAGAACAACGACCTGGCTTGTGAAAAGAGAGCCGCCATCACCACCATCCAGAATCTGGACCAGATGGAGTTGAAGGGAATCCTGGTCAGGCTTGACGGCGTGGTGAGCGCTTTTGGCATTTCCTCGGCACTGACGCATGATATGGCAACGCTGCAGTACGAAAAAGCCTTTACCGATATAAAAGGGCTTTACCAGTTCCTGGACAGGGAATGTGCACGGCGCCTGTTTGACGGGTTTACCTATATCAACAAGGAGAGCGACATGGGCATACCCGGAATTGCCAAGTCCAAACGCTCTTATCACCCGGTCATGATGGTGAGGGCATATAAACTGGTTGTGAAGTGAGGGTCATTCACCGGGTAGTTGCAGAATCCCAAACGGAATAAACCGGAAAGCTCTTTTTTGATGAACGTCGAACATCCAACATCGAACATCGAACATCGAAGGAATGGCAATCAGCATGAGGGGTAACGTCATTTCTTTTTTCTGCTCAGAGGTTTTAGTGTTGACGGTTAGGTTATTTTTTTTCTTGTCGCTTGCTTAAGCGACATCGAATTACAACCGGGAAATAGCAAACCAAATTAGCTAACAGCTAAAGGATTCCCGTAACTCGCAACTGTTGTTTTTGTTCATCATTCGATGTTGGACGTTCGATGTTCAATGTTCTTTTTTTGTTCCGTCACAAACTATCACCCGGTATAAATACGATTTAATTTCAATATATACTATCGGATGACAATCTTGAGGTAGAAGTCCCCCTTTTTACCGTCCGGCATCTGCTTTCCCAACCCTTTCAGTTTAAGCTTTTTTCCTTCTGATATGCCCGCGGGTATCGTGACCCGGATCAGCCGTTTGTGGAAACCCCACGGGACGTTGACCAGTTTGTAGGAACCCTGGTAGGCCTCGGTAGGCGTGATGGACAGTGTGCCATACAGGTTTGCGTCGTTGCCCGGGCTGGTCGGGCGGACAACCTGGAGCCGGTGTGATTTTTTCTTGGTGGTGACACGTTTTATGGGGGCGGACAGGCTGGTTGCGGGCATTTTGAGGGCGATCTTTAAAAATAGAATTCCGAATACAAACCCGCCGATGTGGGCCCACCAGGCGATTCCGCCACTGCCGCCGCCGACGGCACTCAGCAGCTGCATGGCAAACCAGATGCCGATGAAGATGAAGGCGGGGATTTCCACGAACCAGGGTATGAAGATGATGGGAATCAGGGTCAGAATCTTCGAGTTGGGGTAGGTGATGAAATAAGCGCCCATGACCCCGGCCACTGCACCGCTGGCGCCGATGGTGGGCACCATGGACTGGGTATCGGACAGCAGGTGGAACAGCCCGGAAGCGAAACCGGAAAGAAGGTAAAATACCAGGTAGCGGAAGGGGCCGAGGCGATCTTCCACATTGTCGCCGAATATGTAGAGGGACCACATGTTGCCCAAAAGGTGAAAAAATCCGCCGTGCAGGAACATGAAAGAAACCGGGGCCAGCGCCTGCTGGCCGAATGTGAAGTATGCGGTCACTTCGGGAATCGTGTAGCGTGCCGGCACGAGTCCATAGGTGTAGATAAAGCGATCCAGACCGGCACCCTGGGAAAGCTGGACAAAATAGACCAGGATGTTCAGTCCGATAATGGCCGTGTTGACGATCGGGTAGTTTTTAGATGGCGTGGTGTCGCGAATGGGGATCATGGGAAAAGATCGTTTTACGTGTTAAGTTTTACGTTTTAGGTATGGATCAATCAGGTCTTTATCTCGATGTCGTTAACTTAAGGGGATTCCATGTTGGGAGAACCCATCGAAATCGCTATCGGGATCGGGATCGAATACTTGCTACACGTAAAACTCGGTGTCTTCTTGAATATAATATCATCATCCCAACCCGGATAACCGAATAGATACTGATAGGCGACATAGCCGATCGAGAAACATAAGACATCAAACTTATTGTGTTCAAGTGTCCTATTGTTTCGATTTCGATTTGGATCACTCAATCCAACGATACTACAACTGATCGGGAGATGATTCAGTTAATTTAACTCGCAACTCCCAACTCGCAACATGGAACGCGTAACCCTCGTCATTTTATTATCCGCATACTGATATCTACAGCCCTGGCAGCATGCGTCAGGGCGCCGATGGAAATGATGTCCACGCCGGTGCCCGCCAGCGCTTTCAGGTTATGCATGGTGACGTTGCCGGATACCTCGACAAAAGCCTTGCTGCCGATCAGGGCAACGGCCTGCTTTATCTCCGGTGTATCCATGTTGTCCAGCATGATCACATCCGCACCCGCTTCAACCGCCTGCTTGACTTCATCCTGGCTGGACACCTCGATTTCTATCTTCACGAGGTGGGAAACGCTTTGCCGGGCACGGTGGATGGCCATTTTTATACCGCCGCAGGCGGCAATGTGATTGTCCTTGATCAGCACGCCGTCATAGAGCCCCATGCGGTGGTTGGATGCGCCTCCCACCCGAACGGCATATTTTTCCAGGATCCGCCACCCGGGGATGGTTTTTCGGGTGTCCACCAGCCTGACCGGGCTGTCGGCTATCAGATCCATGTAGGCGCGCACGTGCGTAGCGATACCGGACAAACGCTGCAGAAAATTGAGCGCAATCCGTTCGGCTTTCAGCAGGACGGCGAGCCGTCCCTCCAGCTTGACGAATGTTGTCCCGGCTTCGATCAGGTCACCTTCTGCATGGGTGGGCTCGAATACGGTTTTTCCATCAAACCATGCGAACACCTGTCGGGCTGTTTCCAGGCCGGCCAGGACCAGGGGCTCCTTGGCAATGATGACGGCACTGCCTGTAAGGTCCGGTGGAACGAGGTTGTCCGTCGTGATATCACCCGATCCGATATCTTCGGCAATGGCGAGTTCGATAAGTTTGTCAACGAATGGTATCATTCATTTTTTCCTGAAAGTTGCTAAAACTTTGGATCAATTTTCATTCAAATTAACGATTCGGTGGAGATTGGCCCTAAGCTTCTCCTGTTTTTGCGACAGCAGGGTATGTTTATCTTTGACTTTGGCCACGATCTCTTCCGGCGCTTTGCTCAGGAAGTTCTCGTTGTTGAGTTTTTTGGATATGCCGGCCAGCTCCTTGTCCAGCTTGTCGATTTCCTTCTGCAGCCGGGCCGATTCCTTGCCCGTGTCGATGATGCCTTCCAGAGAAACAAAAATGGTGGCCCCGTTGATGATTGCAGTTGCCGAAGCCGGGGGCTTTTTCCCCGGAGCTTCAATGGAAAGGGTTTCCAGTTTGGCCAGATCGACAATCATATCCCGGTTTTCTTCGATAACTTTGCAGATGTGGTCTTCCCGGGTCTGGAGGGAAACGGACAGCGGCAGAGATGGCGCGATATTCATTTCTCCCCGAATATTTCTAACCCCGGTTATCACTTCGATGACTAACTGCATGGCATCTTCGGCGGCCACATCCCTGGCCAGGTCCCCAGCGGTCGGCGTGTCGCTGGGATACACGGCCTTCATGATGGAACCCTCCGTTCCCGGCAGTTTATGCCATATCTCCTCGGTGACAAAGGGCATGAAGGGGTGCAGCAGAATGAGCGTGTCGCGCAACGCCCGCCACAGGACGGCAAGCGTGACCTCCTGGCTGGCATCGCCTTTTTTGCCGTACAGTGCCGGTTTTACGGCTTCGATATACCAATCACACAGTTCGTGCCAGACAAAGTTATAGGCGGCACTGGCTGCCTCGTTAAAGCGATATTCGTCAAGGGCTTCAGATACCTTGTCAACGGTTCTGCCGAGACGGGACAGTATCCATTTGTCCGCCAGGGATGTCTCGTCCGCGGGGATGTCGGTCGCGCTTTTTTTGATATGCATCAGCGCGAAGCGGGTCGCATTCCAGAGTTTGTTTACAAAGTGCCGGTATCCCTCGACCCGTTTTTCGGACATCTTGACATCGCGCCCTTGAGCGGCAAATGCCGCCAGCGTGAAGCGGAAGGCATCGGTACCATATTTTTCGATGATGTTCAGGGGGTCGATGACGTTTCCCTTTGATTTGCTCATCTTCTTGCCGTCTTCGTCACGGACCAGGGCATGCACATAAACATCCTTGAAGGGAATCTCTTTCATGAAGTGGAGCCCCATCATCATCATGCGCGCCACCCAGAAAAAGAGGATGTCAAAGCCGGTGACCAGTACGGAGGTAGGGTAGAAGGTCTTCAGCAGGGGCGTTTGTTCAGGCCATCCCATGGTAGAAAACGGCCAGAGCGCCGAACTGAACCAGGTATCGAGTACGTCGGTTTCCCGGGAGAGGTCTTTGCTGCCGCAGGCACTGCATCCATCAGGGGCCTCCATGCGCACCATCATTTCGCCGCACGTCTTGCAGGTCCAGGCGGGTATCCTGTGCCCCCACCAGATCTGCCGGGAAATGCACCAGTCCCTGATATT
>JAFDAT010000281.1 GCA_019313725.1 Deltaproteobacteria bacterium | reverse complement strand
CTGTGTAGGTTGACCGTCTGAGGGGAAGCCTTCCGTATGGTTAGGCTGCTGACAGTAACAAACACTGCCATGCCAATTGCGGCTGTGAAACCCAACAGAATTCCAGGAATAGGCAACGGGCCCGTGGACTTTACACCCATGATTAGGATCAAGCCGAAAAAAGCCACACAGATGGCTGCAAGACGCAGAATAGTTATGGGTTCATTTTCGGTGAACTTGGATATAATAATAACAAAGAATGGACCCGTATAAAATTAGAACCGCCAAGCTTACAGGTATATATTGGGTTGCTCCGAGATATCCGACGCCCATCAAAAAAACAGCGATGCCTAAAGCAAGCGCCGCATAACGTTCGCGTGGCATTATCCCCTGGTGGTTACTAGTTATTTTTTGCCATGCCCACAGCATAGCTGTAGCAAAAAGATAACGCACGGCATTTGAAGTATTGACGTCGATACCATCGTTGATGGCCATCTTGGCAAATAGTATATTGCTTGTAAATCCTAATCCGGAAATCAGCAGCAAACCTATACCAAGAAGCACAGATCCATTTTTAGGTGTAGTAGGCATTTATTATAATGTTAGCATATGGGGCTTAATAGTCGCCCAGCACCTGTTTGCTTATTTTACAAATTTTATGTGTAAACTTTCAACGGAAAATATAGCCAATTATGAAGTTCGTTGCATACCAGCAGTAAATATACCCGCTCCAATTAATGTACTCCCACCGCCTTCGCCATGAATTTTCAATAATATCAAAGGGGGAAAGATCTCAAACGAGTCATTGGATCAGCCGGGCAATCGATTCCAAATCAGATAGATCCCGGTAGCCCACCATCATCTCTTCAATACCTGCCTCCTCCATGGCCTCAAGGCATGCGCCCAGTTCATCTGCAGACATCGTCTTCTGCCCGAATATTCCCTCGGGTGAAAGGGTAAACGGAATCAGGGCAGCTGTAGGCAGATGCCTGTTGACCAGGGCCTGTTGTCGGATCTCGACCATCCCCCGGTTCCAGAAAGTGACAATTCCGTCAGCTACCCGTACGGCCGTCTCCCAGCTGTCAAGGCTGACAGCGGCCAGGTATATTGGGATACCGTTTTCCGGGGGAAGGACCCGGATGCGTATGCCATCGATACGAAAGGCATGGCCATTTATAATTGTGCGCTGACCGGCGATCATGCTGTGCACAGAAGTGATGCATTCCTCCACTGCCGAGTCATGCTGCACAATCCCAGCCTTGTCTAAGACCCATCTGACACCACTGCCAATGGAAAGTGCCAAGCGTCCGCCACAGGAGTGCTGAAGGGTGCTGGCCATTTGAGCCACCACCACGGGATGTCGGGTGTAGGGGTTCATCACTCCCACCCCGATCTGAAGGCGGGTGGTGTGCTGTGCAATCAAGCTCGCGGCCAGCCATGCTTCCCATGGAGTTACCATGGTGTCCGGGACCCAGACACGGTGGAATCCGCTCGCTTCTAACACTGCGGCGTGTTGGGCTATGTCGTCGAGGGGGCAGACATGAGATAATTCCACACTAATATGCATCGTCATAAGGCGTCTCCACAATATGGGCCTACTCGTACAATGCCCTGGTTTCCGGGTCCAATTTATCAAGATGCTCCCTGGCTTCATCCGGATGAACCGCTTTCACATATCCGTCTGCCTCCTGAATCGCCACGCCACTGGTAGTGAGCATTTTATATCTATCCTGGCGCACTTTTTTGTCAGGATGGCATATGAACTGGCAATGACCGCAGGTAAACTCAAGCCTGTTTCCCGGCACCAGCGGATGATAAATGTTGCAGCCGAAATCAGGTTTGATTCTATTTCTGAAGGGTTCGACTGCCCCCAGGAGAGCGGGCAGAAATTCTTCATCCTTTTCCGGAATAGGAAATCTTGCCGGTGACCAGGTGGACCAATTTCCTGACTTGTGCAGCCCGGAAAAACCACCGCATACAAAATCGCAACGGCTGTAAGAAAGACGCTTGGCGTAACTGAATTCAATGCCGCCCAGGGTGACGGTTGTTTTTTCATCTCCCGACATTAACCCGGAAGCACAGGCCGCCCGGCACAGCCCGCATTCATCGCAATAATTGTCTTCCCGGGGCAAGGGATCGGTGGGTATAAGTTCCGCCTGGGTTAAAACCGAAGCCAGAATGGTCCCCGCGCCATACTTATCCATAATTATATTGCCGGATATGCCGAAATGTCCAACCCCCGAACGGACTGCCAGATACCTGTGGGAAATAGGGGGTATTTCCGCATAGGCCCCCCCGGGTACATCTTTACGGTACACGGCGTTCGCGGTAATAGGTACGGACTCGTAGCCTTTCATGTTCAGATATTCAGCCATCTCCAGGGCGATCCCACTGGCCATGGTGTTGGTCCGGCGATTGTCGACATTCCCTGCGGCCATGTCCTCTTTTTTCAGGAAGGCTTCTATCGCGCCTTGGTCGAGGGGCAGGGCAAAAACTACCGCAGACCTGGCTTCCGGAAGAAAACAGTTCAGATCTGTGGATGGCGGCCCTCCCTCCAGGGTCTTGGTTGTCGCGATACCCACGGCGACGGCACTTCCTCCTACAGCTAAATCCTTTACAGTATTGCTGAGTCGTTCCATTTTATCCATTGCTTCCTCCAGGTCCTGGTTTTAGTGAGTGATGATATGCTGACATTCTATTTCGCCGTCCTCAGGGGTTTCGAAGCTTTCCGCTGTGATGAATCCCAATCCACCCGCATTGCAGACATGGGCGACAAATTCCGAGCGGGTGACCCACTGCATGCCGCCCATAAGAATAGGATATTGAATTCCCAACATTTCCGTCAATCTGGTTTTAAAGGGCTGCTCCATTTTCAGACCTCCTTAAAGAATGATTTTTTCTCAGGCTTCCCTGCGTTCCTTGTGGATATCCATGATCGTGGCCATGTAGTCTTCCCGTGGAACCCACTGGAGAGCCTCTTCCTTCTTCTCCATCGTGATGGCGTCATAATCACAAGTGACCACGCACAGGCCGCAGCCAATGCAGCGATCCAGGTCCACCATGGAGTGGTCTTCAACCGTGATGGCATCCATCTGGCAGCGATCTTCACAGACGCCGCAGGCCACACAGGCCTCTTCATCTACCACGGCAAAATAATTGCTGTTGGCATATTGAGCCGGTTTATCCGTCTGTTTATATGCCGTCAGTGGTTTGCAGCAGCATCCGCAGCACATACACATTCCGCCCGGATTCTGGGATGAACCCGCCTGGATCACCAGGGCAGACTCCACCCCCTTCTTTAAAAGCGCCAGGGCCTCTTCCTGATCAATATAGCGGCCCAACCCGTTACCCACATATAAATGGGTGGCACCGCCAAACTGCAGACATACCTCCATGGGGCGATCGCAGGGCTCGCCTCTTACCTCACTGATCTTGCGGCACATGCAATCCGCCACGGATATGTGCTTGGCAGACTTGATGATGGCTTCGGCGCTCTCATAGGGCATAACCTCGGAAGTGTCGGTGACTGTCTTATCGATGGGAATGGTCCTGAGCTCACGGGTCTTGCCCTTCATCCAGGTTTGCTCCAGCAGATATGGTTCAAAAGCGTCCAGATCCTCGATCATCTCCTTGGTGAAGCGTTTGAGCTGCCATTCCATGATGCCCACCATAAAGGGTGCGGCCATGAACTTGTGTGCGCCGGGCTTGCCCAGGCGTAAAATCAATCCCTTTTTGGACATTTCAAGCAGAAAAGCCTCAGTCTCTTCGGGATCCTTACCGATCCTGGCAGCGATGTCCGTAGCCAATTCGGGCATGGGTTGCAGCTGAATCGCCATCTCAGCCTCTTCAGGCGAGAAGATATGCTGAAGTACCTTCAGTTCCAGCCCGGTGCCGGTGTTTGTTGGGAATCTTTGCGGTAACGTATCCAGATGTTCAGCCAGGGCTTGATAGACGACACTCATTTTTGTCCTCCGTCGGGTTTCGTTATTCCTCGATCGTTAGTTTTATTTGCATTCAATTAGTCCTTTTTTGGCCGGATACTTAAATACCGATCGGTATATATATTAATGAAAAAAATTAAGCTCGCAGCTCGGTATTTACCAGGTATATGATTTGATCTATGTTTCGACTCAAATGAATGGTGCTACCGGTCACCTTTGACAACATAAACCCACCTTCAATTAGAGAGACGAAAACAGATGCGAACTGTTCGGGTTTGGCATTGGAATTAATCTGTTTGCGTTTTATACCGCTGTAAACAATTTGTGCTACAGAGTTTGTCCAGGTTTCAAAGGCATGCGCCACCCGCTTTTTTAAAGGCGGATGAACATTGTCTGAATCAATGGCGGCATTCAGCAAGGGGCAACCACCCTTACGAGAAATTTCAGCAAACTCATCCAGATAATAATTAGCAAAGGCAATCAGTTTGTCACAGGCATTTTCTTTGGAATTAAAGGCATCCTTAATTTTTTTTGAAATTTCAGAAAAATTAAAATCGAAAGCTGCAAGAGCAATCTCATCTTTATCTACGAAATTACCGTAAATAGCGCCTTTGGTCATATTGATGGCCTTGGTCAACTGTGCCATGGTCGTGCCTTTATAGCCATGCATATTAAAGATAAGCGCTGATTTTTCGATAATTAAATTCCTGGTTTCGCCTGCCTTACTCATTTTTGCATCCTTTCATTTTGTGCTTAAAATATACCGTACGGTATTTATTGTCAAGCATTTTTATACGTGAAACATTAAACTGCATATTGCATACGCAAGCATTCAATATTTTCTAAGTACCCAAATTGGAGATGTAGCGCCTGAGTCGAAAATTTGGTGTGCAATTTGAAAAGCGACTGCAATCCAGAAAGCTACAGGAAATGGTTGGCCCAGATATTTCCAGGCTGCCCATATTAAGGCGAGGAGAAGGGCTGTGCAGGTGACGTGTATTGACTGGCCCGTCCAAAGACCAGGAGGGATTTTGGCAGATGCCATATGTGTCTCTTAAACTTGTAAGGTGGCATGAATCACTATGCACTGATCAAATGTAATCTCAGGGTGTTATGATATTTATATATGATTTGACGGTGTGGGTCAAGAAAGGCCCTATTGGGGGA
>JAFDAT010000280.1 GCA_019313725.1 Deltaproteobacteria bacterium | reverse complement strand
TTCATCCGCTCCCTCCATGGAGCCATTTCCGTGGTTGAGTACATTAGCGGAACTGCAATAAACAAGATAGGGAACGTTTTGATCGAGACAGGCGCTGATGACGTTTTCGGTACCCAAGACGTTGGCATGAAAGTATTCTTTGTAGGGTCCCCAGAACCCGGCCTTGGCGGCTACATGAAACACGATGTCCTTTCCCCGGCAGGCGATCGCCACCGCCGGCCTGTCGCCCAAATCCCCCTTTATCTGTTCCACACCCATACGTTCGAGAGCGGCATAGCTGCTCCGGGAAAACGAAGTGACCCGGTCCCCCCGTTCAATCAGCTTTTGGACAATGGCCTTGCCCAGAAAGCCGCCGCCGCCGGTCACCAGCACCCTGCGCGAATGCGTGCTTACATTTGTTGCTTGGCTATGTTCCATTTGTCATAGGGATCGTTTTACGATTTACGTGTTACGTTTTAAGTTAAGGAATTGGTCCTATTTTATAACCCTCGTATTAAAAAGGCATAAATCCCTAATATATGTTGTGGCGCAGCCACCCACAAAAAGAAGCGCAATTAAATCAGCATTTCTGATTTAATTGAGCTTCTTTTTGGCGTAGCGGACAAGCTCTTCCCGAAAAATCTTGGAGTTGTGCCGAATATCCACCGGAAATGACTTGTGAAACAGGAACGTGTCAATCCCGGCTGTCATGATGTTGCCTTTGGCCAGCGCCAACAGCTCCGCTACCAGTTTCTTTTTATTTTTCCAGGGGTTTCTTTTTTCCAGCTCGATGCAGATCACCGGCTTTTGATTCCTCGGGGCACCCAGGCCGACCAAAGCACTTCTGAAGACTTCCGGATGGTTGTTGAAGATGGCTTCGCAGGGAATGGTGAACAGCGTGTCTTTGCCGGTAATCACCCGGTGGCTCTTGCGGCCGCAAAACCAGAGGCGGCCTTCGCTGTCAAACCATCCCAGATCCCCCATTCTGTGCCAGAACGTGTTGCCATCCATGATTTTTCCAAGCCGCGTATCTTGCGGCCTTTCAAAATATTCACGTGTCACCAAGTCCCCCTGTACGGCAATCTCCCCGATTTCCCCTTCGGGTACCATAAGATCTTGGGACCATTCAGGAATAGGGCCGTCACTGATGTTTATGATTCTGGCCGTTATGCCGTCGATCACCGGCCCCACACAGATGCCAAAGCCCTTTTCAGTCAGTTGCCGGGTTTTCGAAAGCACTTCGGTGCTGCCGATTGCGGCAACCGGCATGGCCTCCGTGGCACCGTAACCCGGATAAATTTGCGCTTTTTCATTGAGCATGGCGCTGAAGCGTTCCAGGATTTCAGGCAAAGCCGGCGCACCGGCGGAGATCACCCGTTTCAGGGAGGGCAGCTTTATATTGTTTTCCAGCCCATAGCGTCCCACGCGATTCAGCAGGGCAGGGCTGGCAAACATGTTGGTCACGCCATGATTGAGCACGGCTTCGATGATGTTGTGCGGATTGACGTTGGCCGGTTTGGTGGGATCCATATCCGGGATGATGGCCGTCATGCCCAGGGCCGGGTCAAAAAGGGCGAACAGCGGAAACGTCGGCAGGTCGACTTCACCGGGCCTGATGTTGAACTGTGAACGAATACTGCGCACCTGCGCATCAAAAATTCCATGGGTATACAACACCCCTTTTGCCGGGCCTGTGCTTCCGGTGGTGAACAAAATGGCCGCTGTTTCGTTCCTTTCGGTTTCGGCCATGGGAAAGGGTTTCCAGGGGGTGTGTCGAATTTCCTGGAAGGTCAACCCGTTCCAGAACAGTTTCCGGCCCACGGTAACGGCAATCTTGACGGTTTTAAAAAACCCGGGGTAGAGCGTTCGCAAAATCTGGGCCGGAGGAATGCCGATGAGCGCCGAAGCCCTGGTTTCACGCAGGCAGTTGAGCATCCGTTTGATACCCATGCCAGGATCCACGACAACCGGGACAGCCCCCATCTTGAAGAGGGCAAAGGTCAGGGCAAAAAATTCCAGGCTGGGTTTTACCATCAGGATGGTGCGCGTCCCCCGGCGGATGCCGGCGGCATGCAGGCCGTGCGCCAGGCAGTCGGTTTCGCGTTCCAGTTGCCGGAAGGTCAGGTGCGTGTAGGCGGTGTTTCCGTTTTTATCACGCCCGGATGGACAGACCACAGCCCTTGTGTAGGGCTGGTTTCGGGCCATTTTTGCCAGGTTGGCAGCCACATTGACCCTGTCGGATTTTTTGTTGTCAGTATTCATATTAAATGTGGATACCCGGGCCCAGAGGGCCAGAATTTATCTCCAGCATTAAAAACCTGGTCCTTTGGACCGTCGTAGATCCCGCTTTGCGGGGGTCAGAGCCATTAGGCTCTGCCATTAATTACTTGAATTGATTCCATATGTTAAACTATATTTAATAAAGTATAAGATTAATAACCGTCTCACCCCTCACGTCTCCCATCTCACGCCTAACATTTAACGTCTCCCATTTCTACATCCAGGAATGTTTTGATTTTAGCGATAACATCCCCGGGTGCATCTTCCAGGACATAGTGGCCGGCTTGGGCAAATGTATGCGTTTGGGCCTCCGGAAAACGTCTGCGCCACTCTGCCAGATAATCCATGTCAAAAACAAAGTCCTTTTCCCCCCACAAAATCAACATGGGAATTTTTTTGAGCCGGTCCAGGTGTCGGTCCGAGTTTTTGACCATAGCGTAACTTTCATCGTTTGGAAACACCGGAATATCCTGAACAAACTTGAGGGTGGCAATCCGGTTTTTCCAGGAGTTGTAGGGTGCCGTGAGGCCTTTATTAACATCCTGCGCCAGGCTCTTGGACGCAGCCATGTAAACCGCCGCCCGGGAAAACAGATTGAAACCAAGCACAGCCGGGGTGGCCAGGAAGGTCAGGTGGCGGAGAATCCACAATCGCAGGGGTATTTTCTTGGTGCCCGGCGGCAGAAAAGCCGCTGTATTTAAAACGACTAATTTTTCTACATTATCAAGATGTTCAAGGGCCCAGGCACAACCGATCATGCCGCCCCAGTCATGCAGGACCAGGGTGATCTTCCGGCGGAGTTGCAGTTTATCTATAAATGTCTTCAGATCGGCGACACGATTGGACAGGGTGTAGCCATAGCGGTCCGGTGCTGGTTTTTCTGAGAGCCCGCAGCCGATGTGGTCCGGCGCAATCATGCGGTGATCTTCTGAAAACGCCTTGATCAGCTCCCGATAATAAAAAGACCAGGTCGGATTGCCATGCAGCATAACCACCGGATCCCCGGAGCCTTCATCCACGTAATGGTACTGGAACCCGTTTACCTCCATATAATTGGATGCAAAGGGATAGAGGTGTTTGAAGGGTTCTGTATCGATATTGTGCTTAAATTTCATAAAAAACAGATAATTGGTTCTTTTGTTATGAAACCCTGAGTTGCGTTATTAAATTATAAACAAAATACACGGATTAAAATGGTGAACATTTTGTAAAGCAAAAAGTTCACCATTTTAATCCGAGCATCATACAATTCAAGCCACTGCCGATTCCCAGCAGACCGACCAGGTCCCCCGGTTCCAGGAAACCGCGTTCCGCTGCCATGGCGGCGGTAATCGGCAGGGATACCGTCCCGATATTGCCCAGGTGCCGGAAAGTCGTAAAATCCTTGTCTTTGGGGATACCGATGGACCGTAGCAGCGTGTCCTGGTGGGTGGCCCCTACCTGATGGCAGATAATCTTATCCGGCTGATCATCGCCAAACTGCAGTTCGTGCTTGAAAGCCTCAAATGTTCGCACACCCAGGGCCACGCCGTTTTGTAAAACACCCACGGAATCGGTGTTCATGACCTGCAGACCGGAAGCGGGAATGCCGGTGTCCGGGCCCCAGGTGCAGAGGGCATGGCGGGCAAGGTCCGAACGAACAACGCCGCCCAAGAGTTTTGGCCTTGGGTCCGGCGTATCGATCCGGGACAACACAACGGCAACCGCGCCGGAACCGCCCGTGAGCGTGGCCACGGTCTGTTTGAATACATCCATGTTCAGGGAATCGAGAAGCCGGTCGATGGTGATGTCCACAATCTGACGGGACGATTCACAGGAAACCACCAGACCCGCTTCGATGTGGCCCAGTTCGATGGCATCGGCCACCTGGACCATGCCATTCAGGATGCCGAGACAGGCGTTGGATACATCGTACACCAGCGTTGCCGGTCCCAGGCCCAGGCTGTGCGACACGGCACAGGCGGTGGCCGGCTCCAGATTATCACGGCAGACACCGCCGTAGACCAGCATCCGAATCGATTCCAGGGGAAGGCCACAGACATCGATGGCTTTCCGGCCGGCCCGGATGGCACCCTCGGAAACCGCAAATCCCGGATCCCAGAAACGCCTTTCCTGAATACCGGTCAGGGATTCCAACTGGCCCTTCTTGAAATGCAGGGCGGCATATAAAGGTTCCAGGCGCTTTTCGATGTCATCCGAGGTAACCACGTTGGGCGGCAGTTCGTAGCCGAAAGCGGCGATTGAGACGTTGTTGTATTGCATGTTAATATCGTTTTAGGTTTTAGGTGTTACGTTTTAAGTTAAGGAATTTATCCTGTCTAATCCCTTTTAGGATATAATTCCCCGCAGATCGCTCCATGAATATTAATCTTACACTAAGCGCAGGAATTTATCCCTGCTAAGCCGTATGCTTAATACCGCAATCATGCGCAAAAATGATGTGATTTCAACAAGCAGCGGACAGCCTTATGTGACAATTGCCTTATGCCACGTAAAACCTAAAACGTAAATCCTAAAACGGATCCTTTCATTTAACCAACCTCAAACCAAAGTTTTCCATCTTATAGATCACCAGCCCGTCCACACGCAACAGCCCATCGCAAAAAATGGCCGGTTCGGGTTCATCTTCGAGCCGGGTAATAACGGCCTCCACCTGTACAATGCTGTTGCCGGGCAGTATCTGGCCCCTGTAGGTCCATGCGTGCTCATGGCCGCAGACAAGCGACCACCGGTAGCCATGCAAATCTTTCCACCGATGCAGGGCAACGTATTTGAGCAGCTGGTACATGGATTCCAGACCCAGGGAACCCGGGCAGACCGGGTCCTGAAAAAAA
>JAFDAT010000279.1 GCA_019313725.1 Deltaproteobacteria bacterium | reverse complement strand
TTTCAATTCCGTTCAAGTCCGGTTCAGGCTGGGTGAAGTCGACCGGGCAGGCCAGCGCGACAACCGTGTCATTTGAAACCGGCGCTTCTTCCGGAAAATCTTCAAGCACTGGTCCCTTGGGTGCTTCGAGCAGTTTCAAGGCCGCCATCAATACCCGCTCCTGAAAGGGCGCATCGTTGGGTGCACCCAGCGGACGTCCCAATTCAAAGGGAACCCACAGCGCTCGCGGTGGATTTATTTTTTGCGTGTGCAACCGGATAAGACTGATCTGGGTCGTGGGAATGCCTTCATCTTCGAAATAATGCGACAGCCCGCCAACGGCGCGCGTGCAGTACGGTCAGACCGGCAACAGCAGAACCGCATCGACGGCATCCTTCTTCAGAATTCCCGCCAGGCTCCGGGCAGCTTCCTCCCACTGCAACGGGTCAATGGCACCCATGAACGAATAGTGAAAATCAGCCACGCTGCCGATTATTTTCCTGCGGGCCAATTCCCGAAGCCGGTCAATGGGAAACACGACGTTCCAGTCCTGTTGAAAACCCGTGTGATCAAAATTAGTGGACACATGGGTCATGACCAGATCATTCGCACGTATATCGCCCGGTATGACGCGGTAGGCATCACCCGGATCTAAGGTAAAAGGCCGATCCACGCGGCGGTGCAGCCCTGCAGTCGAAACCAGGGCCACACGCCTCTCTTTCAACGGGACGCCCTCAACCCAGGGAAGGGAGTCAAAAGAGGGGCACGGAAGGGCTTCCAGATGTTGCCTTTCCAGTTTGTCCATGGCATTGAGACGAGCCAAAATTTTACCTCCATGTTTCATTAGAAACAGTCTGTCGCATTTGAAAGCGGTATTCCTGTCCCAAAACCTGGGATATAAAACACTAACTGTGCTGATACATGTTTCTAATGTGTATAAATTTCCATGAATTCGCGTAAAATGAACAACCGAAGGATTTGTTAACAGTCAATGTTCCATGCTTCGTTCTACGCGCCAGAGCTTGAAAATTTATTGGGCTTGACATTCATGGGAAATAGCTTAATATCTGATTTTTTACAAATCAAATTTTGCGTTTATGAAGGCATTGATGAAAATATCAGCTTTTGGCACGGCTGCCACGCGAACTACAATCCGGGTCACCCAGCGGATGACCCGTATGCAAAGCAGTCGGTTCAAGAAACGGCATTAACACAAAAACGGGAAACGATCTAAAGCCTCTTTGAACCGAAATCCGGGTTAAAGAGGCTTTCTTAATTCCAACCCGGGTGAGCCGGGGGAAAAGACGAACATCGAACATCGAACGTCCAACATTGAACATCGAATGAAAAGCTATCAGCATCTCGTTCGGAGTTTTAGATTTGGCCATTGTTTGTGATAATGTAATTATATACATTAGAAACAATAATCAGCATGGATTCTTGTGGTATCTCCGACTACAGGGCATTGATTTTGTCCGGAGAATCGACTGGCTGTTTCCAATGGATGAAAGGAGAAAGAGTGATGAAAAAAGTTGGCATTATTGGCTGGCGGGGGATGGTCGGCTCGGTTCTCATGGAGCGCATGCTGGCAGAAAACGATTTTGCAGAATTTGAGCCGTTGTTCTTCTCCACTTCCCAGGCAGGCCAGGCAGGTCCTGCCATCGGCCGGGAAACACCGCCGGTACAGGATGCCCACGACCTGAAACGGCTGGCAGAAATGGACATACTGGTGTCCTGCCAGGGTGGCGGCTACACCCAGGCGTGTTATCCCCAATTAAGGAACAACGGGTGGCAGGGTTTCTGGATCGATGCCGCCTCGACATTAAGAATGGAAAAAAACAGTGTTATCGTCCTGGATCCGGTCAACCGCGGGGTGATCGATGATGCGCTTGCCAAAGGGATAAAAGATTTTATCGGCGGCAACTGTACGGTCTCCCTGATGCTGATGGCCCTGGGCGGCTTGTTCGAAAACGATCTGATCGACTGGATGACCAGCATGACTTATCAGGCTGCCTCGGGTGCGGGCGCCAACAACATGCGTGAACTGGTGTCCCAGATGCAGACCATCGGGAATGCATCGGCACCGTTGCTGTCCGACCCGGCAACAGTCATCCAGGAACTGGACCGGCAGGTCACGGCAACGCTTCGAGAAGATGGCTTCCCGACCCAATATTTCGACGCCCCCCTGGCTGCGAGCCTGATACCCTGGATCGACCGCCCCATGGAAGACGGCCAGACGCGCGAGGAATGGAAGGGCATCGCCGAGACCAACAAGATCCTCGGAAGAAAGGACAACCCTATTCCCATTGACGGGTTGTGCGTGCGTATCGGAGCCATGCGCTGCCACAGTCAGGCATTCACGATCAAGCTGACCTGTGACCTTCCGCTGGATGAAATCGAAGGCATCCTCGGGTCCCACAATGAATGGGTCTCGGTGGTGCCCAATCAAAAGGAGATCACCCTGCAGGAACTCACCCCGGCCAAGGTCACCGGCACCCTGGCTGTCCCGGTAGGCAGGCTCCGCAAGCTGAACATGGGACCGCAATATCTGACCGCGTTTTCGGTGGGCGACCAGCTGCTCTGGGGAGCCGCAGAGCCGCTGCGGCGCATGTTGCGGATACTGCTGGAGAACGAATAAAAGGAAAATCACAGTGATGTTAAAAACAGTAAAGATAGCCTATTTTTCACCAACGAAAACCACCATGAAAATCCTTGAAAGCATCGCGGAGGGACTGGAGGCTGAAACCGTCCAGCACATCGATTTGACACTGCCGGAGGCAGGAACGTCCCGGCCAGATGAAATGCAGGCTGAACTTGTTCTTTTAGGCGTTCCTGTTTATGAAGGCAGAGTTGCCAAGGCGGCCATTTCCAGGTTGCAACAACTCAAAGGCAATAAAACACCTGCGGTAGTCGTGGTTCTCTATGGAAACCGCGATTTTGAGGACGCCTTGCTGGAATTAGGCGATCTGGCATGGGAGCTGGGATTTTTCCCGGTCGCCGGAGGAGCCTTTATCGGCGAGCACTCCTTTGCCACCGAAACCAGGCCCATGGCCAATGGCCGGCCTGACATGAAAGATATTACCGAAGCCAAAGCATTTGGATCCCGGATACGCACTAAAATGGAAAGCCTGAGTTCGATTGACGATGCCACCCGGATAGCATTGCCCGGTAATACCCCCTATATCGATCGTGACCGAAGCGCCCTGGCCGACAAAGCCGCAACAACCATTGCGGAAACATGCACCTTGTGCGGAACCTGTGCACCGCTCTGCCCTGTGGGGGCCATTACCATCGAAGAGGTCGTAACCACGGATGATCTTGCCTGTATTCTATGCAACGCCTGCGTAAAAAGCTGCCCCACCGGTGCCAGGGTGGTGGACGATCCCATGATCAATAAGATCGCTAACTGGGTAAGCAAAAACTACCAGGCCAGACGTGAGCCGGAGACCTTTATTTAACCCTGCGGAGATGTATTGGGTGCCACCTGTTCAGTCCTGGATCAGCATTTCCAGGGCTTCGTAGGTCTGGGCGCCCACCAGCCGCCTGCCGTTGGCCAGAAAAGTCGGCACCGCCGTAATACCCAACGCATGCGCCCGCTGCCAATCCCGGTCAACAGCATGTTGATAAACCCTTTCTTCGAGAATCCGGCGCGCCGCAACACCATTCAACGGTATTGATTCGGCCAATTCGACCAGCAGATCGATGTTGGCCAGGTTTATACCGTCCACGAAATAGGCCTTGAACATGGCCATGTGAAACGCATCCCCCCGGCCCTCTTCCTCGGCCCACTTACTCAGTTCCTGGGCCAGACGGCTGTTGTAGGTTTTTTTCCGGTTTCCCAGGGGCAGCCCCAGGCTGTCGGCCACACCTTTCAGATGCACCATCATCGCATCGATATCGAAGTTACGGCCCTTGAACAGCTCCTCTAGGGTCACACCCTCTTCGGGTGTCTCGGGATGCAGCGGAAAGGCCAGCCACTCCACATTCAAACTGAAATTCTGTTTTAATTCGTCAACACGACCTGTGATGAAATAACACCACGGTCAGATATAGTCGGAAAAAATTTCAAGTGTAATTGATTTTGTCATGGTATACTCCTTTAGGCATAAATTTTCATGCTCAGACGCGCACAACGAAGCATGAAACTCCATTGACACCAAAATGTTCGTATATTCATTTCACGTGAATTCATGAAAATTTAAAAAATAAAGATAGCATTTGTTTTACAATAGCTGTTAAAGGTTAGTTGTTGATGGTCTTGAGACCGTTTAATCATACACATTAGAAACATGCATCAGCACTGATGGTTTTTTATATCCCAGATTTTGGGACAGGAATACTGTTCTCAAATGTGGCTGACTGTTTCTAATGAATATTATGGTATAGCTCTCAGGGCGTTCTTAAAATAATAATCACGAAAACGCGAAATTCAAAAAATACGAAATAATTGTGGTTTGCTGCGCAATTTCATCCTTGCGTGATTTCGTGATAGATGGCCCTTAATTTTCCGGTTCACCCGGGTTGGAGACAGATAATGATCAGCATCGACAGGACCAAACAGAAAAAAATACATACCCGTCAGATCGATATCGCCACCTACGCTGGAGACACCCAAAGCATCGTCGTGGAGGGCACCCTGCACGATGAACGTCTGATGAATTCCTTCCGTCCGACAGGACAAAAAGTTCCTCCCGGCACCATCCACCACATGGTTATCCGCATGCAGGTCGGTCCCCCCGGACTGGTAATCCAGGATATCGATGTGGAGATGCCGACAGCGCCCAGAAAGGAGTGCCAGGGCGCCCGCGACTCGTTGCGGCCGGTTATCGGCCTGCCCATTGTCGCGGGTTTCACGGTCAGGGTTAAAGCGCTGGTGGGAGGCGCCAAAGGGTGTGCCCATCTCGTGGCCTTGCTAAATGCCATGGCACCTGCTGCCGTGCAGGGCGCCTGGAGTGCCATGTCCCGCAAACCCACGGACCCGAAGCTTCTGCCGGCCGCGATTGAAAGAATCAAGAACACCTGCATGCTCTGGCGCACGGATGGGCCTTTGATGAAAGAGTATGAAGAAAACTATAAGCAGCTTCTGGATGAGAGGGAATAATGCTTTCGCCGTA
>JAFDAT010000278.1 GCA_019313725.1 Deltaproteobacteria bacterium | reverse complement strand
CCGACATGGCGGAAAAACAGGGCCTGGGTGTGCCCAGGCTGTCCGACGAAACCATCGAGCGTCTCGAAACCATCATCCCCGTGCAGGGGAGCAGTGTAAAGAATCCCCTCGACATTCTGCCCTATCTGGCCAATAAAGACAGTTTTAAATTCCTGATGACGCTCTTGAAGGAGGATCCCCGTGTGGACGCATTATTTTTCACGCTTCCGCTGGCGTTTATCTATCGGGAGCGAGGCCAGGCGGGCGTGAACGCCTACCTGAAAATTACCCTCAGGGCCCGAGAATGGCTTGAGAAACCCATGTTCTTGATCATAGAATCTTTCAACACCCCTGAACTGATGATCCTGTGCCGTGAAGCGTCCGAAAGACTGATGACGCATCAGGTGCCGGTATTCCCCTCCTTCGAGGTAGCCGCCCGCGTCATGCTGAATCTGAAAGGATACCACGACTTCCTGACACGCTGACCCCGGTCCCGGCACGGGTTACAGCGAAGACCCGAATAACATCCCGATTGGTTTTATTGCTCCTTATTGTTCAATCAGGCCGACAGTATCTCCTTCAGAAATTGGCCGGTGTAACTTTTCTTGACCCTGGCCACCTGCGGGGGAGCCCCCTGGGCCACCAGGCGCCCCCCGGCATCCCCGCCTTCCGGTCCCAAATCGATAACCCAGTCGCAGGTTTTGATGACATCCAGGTTGTGTTCGATCACCACGATGGTGTTGCCCGCATCCCGCAGGCGCTGCAGCACCGTCAGGAGCATGCGGATATCCTGAAAATGAAGGCCGGTGGTCGGTTCATCCAGGATGTAGAGCGTCTGCCCGGTAGCTCTTTTAGCCAGTTCCAGGGCCAGTTTGATGCGCTGAGCCTCACCCCCGGACAGCGTGGTGGCGGACTGCCCCAGCTTGATATACGACAGCCCTACATCTATCAACGTGTCGAGAATGGACGTTATCTTCGGGTGGCGGGAAAACAGGTCGCGCGCCTGATGAACCGAGAGGTTCAGAACATCGGCGATGGTGTGGTCTTTGTACTGGACTTCCAGGGTCGCCTGGTTGAAACGCTTGCCCTTGCAGCTTTCACACGGCACATATACATCCGCCAGAAAGTGCATGGCCACCTTGATGTGCCCGTCCCCCTGACAGGTCTCGCAGCGGCCGCCCTTGACATTGAAAGAATAACGCCCTTTTTTGTAGCCGCGCATTCTGGATTCCGGAAGCTTGGCAAAAAAATCACGAATGTGGTCGAACACCTTGGTGTAGGTGGCCGGATTGCTGCGGGGGGTCCTGCCGATGGCCCGCTGGTCGATGTTGATGACCTTGTTGAGGTGAGACAGGCCGATTATCCGGTCATGCCCCCCCACCGCCAGAGGCGAGTCGTGGAGTTTGCGGGCCAGGGCAGGATAGAGTATCTGGTTTACCAGGGTAGATTTGCCCGCACCGGACACACCGGTCACCGCCACCAGAAGCCCCAGCGGAATCCTGACATCGATGCCGTGAAGATTGTTCTCTACGGCTTTTTTAATCGTTATCCAACGGTCGCCGGCGCTTTTGGGCGTCACTCGTTTTTTGGGCAGCTCGATATTCTCCCGCCCGCTCAAATAGCCGCCGGTTATGGAAACATCGCTTTCGACAATGTCACGGGGGGTGCCTGCGGCCACAATCTGTCCCCCCAGGTGCCCTGCACCGGGCCCAAAATCCAGGATCCAGTCCGCCGATTCCATGGTTTCCCGGTCATGTTCAACGATGATCAACGTGTTGCCGATATCGCGGAGGTGCCGCAGGGTGTTCAGCAACTTCATGTTGTCGCGCTGGTGCAGGCCGATGGAGGGCTCGTCGAGAATATAGAGCACGCCGGTGAGTTCGGACCCGATCTGCGAGGCCAGGCGGATTCTCTGGGATTCACCGCCGGAAAGGGTGGGACCCTGGCGGCTCATGGAAAGGTATTCCAGGCCCACATTGATCAGAAATCCCAGACGGCTTTTGATCTCCTTGATAAGCTCTTCCGCGATGATCTGCCGGTTGCCCGTCAGTTCAAGCTTATCCAGAAATTCATACGCACCCGCTATGGTCATCCGGGTAATGTCCATGATGGATTGGCCGCCAATCTTTATGCTGAGCACCTCGGGTTTAAGCCTTTTACCCTCGCAGGTGGGACATGTTTTGGAAGAAAGAAACCGGGCGTACCACTTCTTCATGCTTTCCGATTTGGTCTGCTGATAGCGCCGCCACATGCTGTTCAGAATACCCTCGTAGGTCGTGGTAAACTGCCCCTGTATTTTCTGGGACGTCCAGTTGACCTTCATCTCGCGGCCATTGGATCCGTTCAAAATCAGTTTCTTTTGTTTTGCGGGAAGCGCCTTCCACGGGGTGTCGAAATCAATGCCCCACTGGGATTCCATGGCCTGAAGGCGGCTGAACCCCCAGGAACCATTGGGCACGGCGGTTTTTAAAAAATAGTTCTTCCACGGAATAATAGCGCCCTGCCGGATCGTCAGGGTTTTATCAGGAACAATTTTATCCACATCCATGGACAGCATGGAACCGATACCGTTGCAGTCGGAACACATTCCCAGGGGTGAATTAAAAGAAAAAAGCGGGGGATCCAGGGCCGGGTAGGCGATCCCACAGCAGGAACGGGCTTCGCTCATGCGGACATCCTCCTTGCCCACCACATGTACGATCAGCTGCCCCTGACCTATTTTCAACGCCATTTCCACGGAATCGGTCAACCGCTTTCTAAACGTTTTGCCTTTCTTGACCACCAGGCGGTCCACCACCGCTTCGATGTCGTGTTTTTTATTTTTTGAAAGCCCCTGGACCTCCTCGATTTCACTTACGACACCGTCGATCCTGACCCGCGCGAACCCATCCCCTTCCAGTTTTCTGAGAAGTTCCCGGTGCTCGCCCTTACGGTTCTCGATGATGGGCGCCATGATCAGAATCCTGACGGACGCATTCAGATCCATGATCTGAGACACCATGCCTTCCGCGTCGCCCCTGCCGACTTTTTTACCACACTTGAAACAGTACTGCTCCCCGACCCGTGCAAACAAAACTCTCAGGTAATCATATATCTCCGTAATCGTCCCCACGGTGGAACGCGGGTTCTTGCTGGCGGCTTTTTGTTCGATGGCAATGGTGGGTGAAAGTCCGCGGATCGTGTCGTATCTGGGCTTTTCCATCTGTCCGATAAACTGACGGGCATAGGCTGAAAGCGACTCCACGTAGCGCCGCTGCCCCTCGGCAAAGATGGTGTCGAAGGCCAGACTGGATTTTCCTGAGCCGGAAACACCGGTAAAGACAATCAGATTCTTTTTCGGCAGGCGGACATGTATATCCTTCAGATTGTGTTCCCGCGCCCCCCGGATATCGATGGCCTCCAGTTCTTTAACCTTGCGGGTTTTTGCGGTGGATTGCAGACGTTTGATGTTTTTCTTTTTTTTCATTCAGTCAATTTAAGCACCCTATCTCGACCTGGCAACAGGAAACGCCCGCATTAACCCCATAGTTGCATAAACAAGATGGCAGAGAATAGATAATGAGTTGTTGGGGTTAACTGTGCTAAATCACTGTCATCCAGATTGCTCCGGCCCATGAACGTTTCTGTCGATCTCACCTTGACGCATCTCCATGATTTGTAATATATAGCAATGATTCCTAAAATTCGACCTGCGCACTAAAGGGCAGATAAAAACATTCTATTAATAATAACCTGTACGAACCGGACGATGACGGAAAACCTCGCAACGACAAATGAGCCACACGGACTGAAAGCCACGGTTATAAACCTGGACACCCTCCTGGTGGAACTCTATGGCAGCTGGCAGATAAATGATGATCGTCAGCCTGCTGGAAATATCCTTCAAACAGTTCAAGAAAAGGCCGACCTCAGGAAGATTGAATTTGACACCCGGAAAATGGGTGCCTGGAACAGCGGACTGTTAACCTTTTTGCTCAACATCCATTCATATTGCACAGAACACAACATCGAGATGATCCGCAAGGGCCTGCCCCAGGGCGTGGAGCGGATACTCTCGCTTGCGCTGGCCGTTCCGGAAAAGAAAGATGCCAGGGGTGATGTGAAAAAAACACCCCTCCTGGAAAAGGTGGGCGCATGGACGCTCGACTACGTACGAACTTCGGCCGAAATGCTCAGCTTCATCGGCGAGGTGTGCGTCGCCTGCCTGAAAATGTTCAAGGGGTCGGCCCGTTTCCGTATGTCCGACCTGATGCTGTTTATTCAGCAGTGCGGTGCCCAGGCCCTGCCCATTGTCACGCTGATAAGCCTGCTGGTAGGTCTCATCCTGGCCTTTGTGGGTGCTGTTCAATTACAGATGTTCGGTGCCCAGATCTATGTGGCCAACCTCGTCGCACTGGCCATGGCCCGGGAAATGGGCGCCATGATGACCGGCATCATCATGGCCGGGAGAACCGGTGCCGCCTTTGCCGCCCAACTGGGAACCATGCAGGTCAACGAAGAGATCGACGCCTTCAAAACCATGGGCATCAACCCGGTGGAATTCCTGGTCCTGCCCCGCATGCTGGCCCTGGTATTGCCGACCTCATGGGAATCATCGGCGGCGCCGTGGTGAGCATCGGCATGCTCGACATTTCAGCCGTCGAATATTACAACCAGACCAAGAGTTCACTCAACCTGGCCCACTTCGGCGTGGGGGTGTTCAAGAGTGCTGTATTCGGCGTGCTCGTGTCCGTCGCCGGATGCCTGAGGGGCATGCAGTGCGGTCGGAGTTCGTCCGCGGTAGGGGATGCAGCCACCTCCGCCGTGGTGACGGGCATCATTTTCATCATTGTTTCCGATGCCGTCATGACGGTTATCTTTACCATTATCGGTATTTGAATGCAGAAACCCGTTCCTAAAATCAATGTCAACGATCTGACCATGGCCTATGGTGATTTTGTGATTCAGCGCGACCTCACCTTCGAGATTGCAACTGGTGACATCTTCATCATCATGGGCGGCAGCGGGTGCGGCAAGAGTACCCTGCTGCGCCACCTGGTCGGCCTAAAAGCACCGGCCAAAGGGCGGGTCCTGTACGGAGACACCAGTTTCTGGGAAACGTCACCCGGGGAACAGGAAAAGATCATGCGGTCGATTGGCATCACGTATCAAAGCGGTGCTTTGTGGAGCTCTCTGACATTGGCGGAAAACGTCTCGCTGCCGCTCAAGGAGTTCTCCCGTTTCAGCGACGCTCAGATCAGGGAACTGGTCTTCCTGAAACTCTCACTGGTAGGGCTTGCGGGATTTGAAGATTTCTACCCTTCGGAAATCAGCGGCGGCATGCAGAAGCGGGCCGCCCTGGCACGGGCCATGGCCCTCGATCCTGAAATCCTGTTTTTTGACGAACCCTCCGCCGGCTTGGATCCGGTGAGTGCCCGCAGACTGGATAACCTGATCCTCGAACTACGGGACAGCCTGGGGGCGACGGTGGTCATCGTCACGCATGAACTGGCCAGCATCTTTGCCATCGGCAACAACTCCGTGTTTCTGGACCCGGAAACCAGGACCATGATTGCCACGGGAAATCCCAATACCCTGCTGGCCGAGTGCCAACACCCTACGGTGCAGAGTTTTCTGACCAGGGGCGAGGCGGAAGTTAACATCTAATGAATTTCCAAGTAAGGAAAGCACATGAGTAAAAAAGCAAGCACGACTGCCATCGGGGCCTTTGTCATCGGGGCCGTCCTTCTGGCTGTTGCCGGTGTCGTCATTTTTGGCAGCGGCAAGTACTTTACGAAAAAATACAATTATGTGGCCTACTTTTCCGGAAGCGTAAAGGGGCTGAATGTGGGGGCCCCCGTACTTTTTAAAGGTGTAAAAGTGGGTGACGTGACCCACATCTCCATGGAATTCGATGCCAAGGACATGGCCCTCCGCATTGCGGTAACTTTTCAACTGGTCGAAAATTCGACCGATGTCATCAATGAAGAATTCTATGAAGGTTTTGAAGAGGCCACGCAGGATCAACTGCTTTTGGACCTGGTCAACAGGGGCCTCAGGGCCCAGCTCGCACCCCTGAGCCTCATCACCGGGATGCTGTACGTCAAGCTCGATTTTTTTCCGGAAAAGGTGGGTACTTTACAGGGTACTGAAACCTTGGGCAGCGACTTTGAACTGACGGAAATCCCCGCGGTTCCTTCGGACATGGAAGAGTTTTCCCGGACCCTTGAAAACCTTCCGTTTAAACGGATTGCCCAGAATCTGGAGAACATGACTACCAGCATAGAGCGCCTGGTGAGTTCTCCAAAACTCCTGTCTATCCTGAACTCCGTAGACGATGCCGCCGCCACCTTCAACCAGACCATGATTACCCTGAATACCCAAATGGCATCTCTGGCGACGGATTTGAAAACCGCCATCAACAACACCAACCGCCTGGTGCGCAATCTCAACCACCAGGTCGAACCCATGGCCAAGGGATTCATCGACACCACGGACGCCGCCACCGGTGCGCTCAATCAAGCCCGGGACACCCTGTCCCTTGAAAAAGGACCGGGGGCAGAGCTGGTTGCCAGCATGAAGCAGGCCGTTGAATCGGCCACATCCGCTCTGGAACAGGCGGATACCACCCTTGCGACCATTGATGAACTTTCCAGCCAAGATTCTGAGGTAATATACACATTGAACACGGCCCTGGAGGAGATAGCCATGGCCGCACGATCCATCCGGGCTGTTGCGGAATACCTGGAACGCCACCCCGAATCCCTGCTGAAGGGCAAGCGTGGAAAAGGAGGACAGTGATATGATGGCAGGCCAATCCAAATTGAACCACATGTTCTTGACAGCCATAGCGCTCCTGCTGTTGGCCGGCTGCGGAACGACCGCACCAACGCGGTTTTACATACTCAACCCTCTGGCTGACACAGACACATCTTCTCCGGCCGTTGAAAATGAACACATTTCCATCGCCCTTGCACCGGTAAAACTGCCCGAACACCTGAACCGGCCTCAGATTGTAACCCGGCAGGCCGGCCACCAGGTCAGTGTGGATGAATTCAACCGCTGGGCCGAGCCCCTGGATATCGGCTTCACCACGATTCTGGCCGAAAACCTGTCCCAGCTTCTGGACACCGACAGGGTTTTCATAACCAACCGTCTAAAAAACACAGGTTTCGATTTCCTGCTTTCGGTGAATGTCCTTCGGTTTCATGGATGGCCGGGCGGCGAAGCCACGCTGGTGTGCCGCTGGTCACTTGACAAGAGCGGTGAACCAATAGGATCCGCTCCCCGACGCTTCACTGCCACCCGGCCGGTTGAAGGCAACGACTACCCTGCGCTTGTGGCTGCGTTGAGCCAGATACTCGCCGACCTGAGTCGCGAAATCGCCGAACAGATATTATCTGAAGCATCCTAAGATTGCACCACCGGCTGACCACAACAACAAAAGCCCCACCCCAATATATGGCATAACACGATTTTTTATTTATTCAGGCTCGAAACCACGGATTGTAGCTTTTTTCTAACCTCCTCGGCGACTCCTTGGAGATCTGGATTTTGCACTGCCGGCCAAGCTTCTCCTTCATCGTCGCTTTAACATCAAAATTAAACAATATTCTTCAAGTCGGGTAATATTGCCCCAACTTTATTCAATAATATTGGGTCGCGTGACGTTGGGAAAAGAGGTTCTTAAAAAATAATGATATAAAATACTTTTGTTATCAGGTTGTTATATAACCAGCCCCCGATTGTATCGCATTATGGCACCTGTCTTGCTCTATATGTAGGGCAGGTTATGGATATGTCAGGTTCTGCGCTTGCATAGCGAGGATGGGGCATGGGGCAAGGCGGTTACGGGTGTCCTGGATATCAATCAAATCAGAATGGCCAGGGATACGAGGAGTATAGATAATGTTGGGATGTGTTAATTTTTCAGGCAGACCCTGGCTTAACAATATTTTTCATGGAGGGTTGCTTAATATGATCATCTGGGGACTATTCTTTTCCATTCTGATTTATTTCATCATAAAAGCTGTATCATCAACGAAAACCAAACCTGATTATTGTGGTAGGGAGCGCCAGGATTCTCTGGAAATTTTAAAAATGAGATTTGCTAATGGCGAGGTCAGCAAAGATGAGTTTCGGAAAATGAAAGATGTTCTTATCGAATCATAGTACCGGCAACTTGACCGTTGAATGTGCCTTAATTTACGATTTTTCAATACATTAAATTAGAGCCCTGATGAAACATCCAATAAAATTATTATTATTTTTATGCTGGGCGGCAGTCCTTGGAATTGCGGGTTTCGCTTTTACAAAAAGCGGAATGTCTATAAGTGAATTTCATGAGATGATGAAGCGTTTCATACAGGGCTTTGGCCTATGGGGTCCGGTTATTTATATCGCGATGTATTCGCTTCGTTCTTTAGTACTGTTTCCTGCATCCCTTCTGACCGCTGTTGCCGGGCTGCTGTTTGGTCCATTGATCGGCATCCTGGCTACAATGATAGGCGAAAATATCAGCGCCAATATATCCTTTTTGGTGGGCAGGTATTTTGGCAATGAGCTGTTAAATCGTGCAATAACCAATAGCAGGTGGGCACCCATCATGGAGTGCAGCATAAGGAAACGTGGATTTCTGTCGGTGCTGACAATGAGATTGATCTATCTTCCATTTGATCTTGTGGGTTACGGGTCCGGAGCATGCGGAATACAACAGAAGGATTTTGCTTTGGCTACAGTCATTGGCACAATACCGGGCCTGGTTACTTTTGTTTATCTTGGTAGTGCCATCGCGGAGCCAAAGTATTTTGTCCTGGTTGTTCTTTTTTTGTTATTGGGATGGGCCTTATCAAAATATTTTCGCACCAAAACCGGGCAGTTCCAATTCAAACCGATGAATTCCTGATATCCAATGTTTGCAAATTGGTTGGAACAAAACGACAAATAAAGCTAAAGGCTGGTGGGGCAGATATCTTGACCGGGTTCAAAAAGTGACCAATGGCAGACCACCGAAATGTTGCTAATAGTGCTTATATAAGGTGTTGCGTAATCGGTATAAATAGAAAAAGCCAGCTGAAATACAAAATCCCGAAATACCCCCCCCAAAAAAAATGAGGCCCTCAATCTTTACCCAGATCAAGGGCCTCGTTTTGCCATAAATATCTTTTTATATATTTTGGTTACTCACATTCCATGTGGTAAGAATCTATACAAAACGTGCACATTCTAGGTCAGAAGGGTATATCGTCGTCTCCCATATCTGAATAGGCCGGTCCGGGAGAGGCTTCCTGGGGCTGATCGCCCTGCCCTCTTGAACCGCCACCACCCTGCCCTCTTGAACCGCCACCACCCTGTCCTCTTGAACCGCCACCGCCGAAGTCATCCCGCGAACCGAGCATCTGCATCTTGTCGGCCACAATTTCGGTGGTGTAGCGTTTAACGCCGTCTTTGTCCTCCCAGTCGCGAGTCTGGATGCGGCCTTCGATATATACCTGGCGGCCTTTGGAGAGGTATTCACCGCAAATTTCACCCAACCGCCTGAAGGCGACGATACGGTGCCATTCCGTCTTCTCTCGTTTCTCCCCGGTATTTTTATCCTTCCATTGATCCGATGTTGCGATACTGAAGTTTGCTACAGCAGTGCCATCCGGGGTATAGCGCACCTCCGGATCTCTACCAAGATTACCAATGAGAATCGCCTTGTTGATGCCTGCCATGTTTCGCC
>JAFDAT010000277.1 GCA_019313725.1 Deltaproteobacteria bacterium | reverse complement strand
ACCTTCCCAATACAGGCGCAGCAGATATGCCAGAACAGCATGGCTGTTGTCAACAGGTTCAAGAACGATCGTAGCATCCCTGCACAGATAGACGCTTTGCGGCCGGTCCTGCCCCGATTCAGCTGTGCATAACTGCAGATGTTCGATCCACAGTCGGATCAAATCCTTGGCGTTAAATTTGACACAACGCGCCCGAACGATGCCGTGGCCGTATAGATCGTCTAAACGGCCGCTGATGCTGAAGTCACCAAGATGCAGCGCCATTGCTTGATCTTGCCGGGCTGAGCCGGATATCCAAGCTTCCATTCTGGAGATAAAGCCTTTGGTTTCCGTGACGATCTCGGCAAAATCGTGCACGCCTACCCGTCCGGGCGGCAGCACCCCCCTGGCTTTGAAAACGGGCAGCAGTGCGTCCAGGTCGCATCCCTCGATCCCGGATTTCAAGGATTCCAGGCGAACATTATAGCCACCCAAGCCCTGCAGCCTGAAGTTTTCACTCTCCTCGGGAAGACCATCGCCTTCTTCCAGGAAAATGCCCAAACGCTTTTGCAGGAAGAATTTGACAGGATTTACAAAAAATGTGCCCAGGGTGCCGACTTCGAGACGCTTAAAATGTTCCGCGGGTTCAGGCAAGCATGGAACCTGCCTTGATTTTTTAGCCGCACCCTGGGCAGCCTCGGCGGCGGCATGGTTTTCCGTCGAGTAGCTGAACAGATCCGGGTCCGGGCTGAAGTATCGGCTGGAGAATGCCTGGAGCGGGTGTTGCTTTTGGATTTTATCTGCGGGGATGGCGTATCCATCCGCCATGTAATCCATCAGCTCGCTTACCATAACCGAAGGTGTAATGGTTGAATTGTCCTGAATGTCCCGCCCAACGTAGCTGATATATAGTTTTTTCCTGGCGGATATCAAGGCTTCCAGAAAAAGGTATTTATCATCTTTTCTTTGGGAACGATCTCCAAGCCTGGGTTGGGCAGCCATCAGGTCGAAACCGAGCGTCTTGTCATCGCGCGGAAACGCACTCCCGTTCATTCCGATCAGGCAGATAGCCTTGAAAGGAATGCTGCGCATGGGCAGCATGGCACAAAAAGTGACGCTTCCGGCCAGAAAACCTGAACCAAAAGATAGGGTCTGCAATCCGTTTTTCAGATGATAGACGATGCAATCAAGTTCCATGGTATCGCTGTAGTCCGATTGCGCCTGTATGTCAGCCATGCTGCCCGGCAATCGTTTCAATACCTGCAGCTCTTTTTCAGTCGACGCGTCTGCCAGGAACATGCGGCTGATGATCGTTTCCATGGCAGCCGACCAATCCTGCAGCGTTTTGGGTGTTTTGAGGTCCCTGATTGTAGCGTGTACGAACGTGAAGAAATCGATAAAGTTTCCCAGGACACGGGCATGATCTCCCTCCATATCGTCAAAGGGGTGTATGCCGGCAAAAAGATGCCTGGCCTTAACAGGTAGGGCATATCCTAAAAGCAGGCGGTCAATGCCGCTTTTCCATGTATTTTCTTCAAAGGGCGGTACGCCCATCTCCTCGCGGTTTGGGCCATCCACGCCCCACCGGATATTGAGTTCTTCCACCCACCTTTCAGCCGTGGCAACATCCTGTTCATTTAACCTGAAACACTGACGGATTGTCGGACAATCGAGAAGTTCGGTAATTTTATCGGCTTCCATCCGGCCCCCGGAAAGACCCAGGAGTGCAAAAAAACCCTGGACAGACCTGTTCTCATGCATGGCCGGCCGGTCCGCCAGGCTGAACGGTATGGCGTTGCCCTCGGCCGTGGATTTCTTGAATACCGCCTGAATGAAAGGGGCATAGGTATCGATATCAGGCGTCATGACCAGGATGTCTCGCGGCTTCAGGTCGCTGTCCCGCTGAAACATCTCCAGGATGTTGTCGTGAAGCACTTCGATCTCACGCATGACACTGTGACAAACATGAATCGCGATGGATTCATCGGCATGCATCGGTATGGGTGAATGGCCGGGGGTCGGATCGTGCGTATCGGCGTGCCGGGTTTCTCTGGCATCCAGCATATCGAGGATATCCGCCTGAATCGTGCCCAACAGGTTGTCTCGGGCGGGAGACAGATAGTCCTCCTGGATATCGCAATCCAAGCCGGCAATCATGGAGAGAAAATCACGGCCAAGCATGCCCAGGGATGCCAGCAACGGGTTGCCTTTATCGAGATGCAAATCCACGTCAAGGCCGGGCTGGTGCGCATATTTTTCTTTTATTCGGCTGACATCACGATCGGATAAAACTTCACCCCAATATTGCCGGCAGGGGCTCATTAAAAACCAGTTAACCCGGGTTATCTTTGATATTGCCGACAGGACCTGAAGGTGAAATGCCGGCAGATACGAAATTCCGAAAATCGAAATTCGCTCCGGAAAATTGTCGGCAACATAATTCCGGCGGTCAATTTTAGCCATGATGTCGTTCTGGATGCTGACACGGTGCAGGTGTTCATGCCCGCGTGCAACCTCGCGCCACAGATCGGCCTGCCAGGTCTGGTCGCCTGCCGTTGTGGTCTTGCCCTGGTCCCATGCCAAAATAATATCGGGCCGGAACACCAGATACTGGTCAAACAAGTGGGCTATCTTTTGGGAAAGCTGCAACAGTTTGATCTGCCGGTTGTCTCCGGCAAAATAGCTTCTCAACCCCTCATACCCCGGACGCACCAGGCAGGACGGGAGCGCTCGCATGATCCTGAAGGTTAGAACGGCCGGATCAAACGGGTCTTCGGGTGAGTCTTCGAGGGACAGCTTTTCAAGCAGAAGGTTCAAAAACGCATTGGGAAATGGAAAAACCATGTTGGCGCTGATGCGGTGGCAAGCGGCCAGTTCCATGGCTACCCATCTGGCCATGCCGACACTCTGGGTAAGGATGATCTCCGGGGTAATAACAGAAGCCAGCGGTTGACTGATCTCTCGAGCCAGGCGCTGCAGGAGTACTTCCAGCCGGTTGCTGGTGTGGATGGTGAGTCCGGACATAGGTTAATCGATGACAATCAGTTATGTTGACAGGACGTGCTTATCCAGCACAAAGCAGGTGAACTGTCCGTCGAAAACCGTCACGGCTGTTTTTTTCACGCTGACATGGACGACATGCTTTCGGCCCTGGGTTTCAACGACCCTGGCTTCGGCGGTGACCGGTTCGTCGACTGCCACGGGCTTCAGAAACTTCACCACGGCCCCGCCAAGGACCACGTGGGGATCATTCACGGCCAGCATGGCCGCATAATCGGCCAGGCCGAAGATGAAGCCGCCATGGATAAGCCCGACATCATCTGCGCTCATATCGGCGGTCGGAACCAGTTCCACCTGTGCAAAACCTTCTTCGATAACTGTTGGTATTCCGCATAGCCGCTGGTTGATCTTGAGGTGTGTATTAATGCGCATACCCTCTCTCTGCATAAAAATCGATACCTGAAGTTCAAAATATCGATTTGCGTTTTAAGTTTTGTAAATAAACTGCGCCTTCAGATGGCCAATCTCGACCCTGTCGAACTCCTTGAGTAAAACAGACTCTTTCACCGCAACCCCGTTCACTTTGGGTTTGGTCATTCCGCCGACATAGCTCAAATAATATCCCTTGGGGCGTTTGCTGATGGTGGCCGCCGTTTTTCCGGTCAACAAGCCGCCGATGACGATATCGGACGAGCCGTCTTTACCGATCTTTACCAGCTTTTTCCTGATCTCGTATTCCTTCTGGTTCCCCGCAAGAAAGGAGAGCACACCAACCGATTCTTCCTGCCGCGTCTGCCCGGCAACACTGGTGGAGCTTTTCGAGAGCATATCCCGGTATTTGTCCGTATCCATCACCATGGTCTTATCCATGCTGCCGCCCGAACCGGTCCGTTCTTCTCCCTCCTCATAACTGAAGACAAGGGTGTGTTTCCCGATATTCACCGTATCGCCATGCCCGAGCCAGTGGGAAGCAACGAGCTGACCGTTCACAAAAGTACCGTTTTTACTTTTCAGATCGGTAAGCAGAAAACCTTTTTCGATGGAATCGATTTTGGCGTGAAATCCAGACACAGCAAGATTTTCGATGACGATGTTGTTGGCGTCCCGTCGCCCGATGGTAAGATTGCCGCCATCCTGCAGTCTGTATTCATTAATTTTAGTGTCCTTGAACTTGAGTGTCAGTACCGGCATTTTGTAGCCCTCTTCATGCTTGTCTGGAAACCATCTAAAAAATATCTTTTGGCTCAATCCCTGGGTAAGATAGCTTCCGGTTATTTAAAAAGTTTTGAAATAAAATGAAATAACCCGCCTGATTTGGAGGTTGTTTTTTTTACCTTGAGCACAATAACCGTTATGTTGTCCCGGCCCCCTCTTTCATTGGCCATGTTGACCAGGATTCGGCACGCCTTTTCCGGACGCTCTCTCTTGACCACTGCGTGGATTTCTTCCTTGTCGACATTATCGGTCAGACCATCTGAACTGATAACCAGAATATCGCCTCTAAAACATTGAATTTCAGAGATATCCGCTTTCACGGACGCATCCACACCCATGGCACGGGTCAGCATATGTCTGAATTCACCGCCCAGTTGCCGGGCACCTTCCGGGTCCAGGGCCGCCTGCTCGGCCAGCACGGTATGGGGGACGGAAAGCTGTTCGATGGTCCCGTCGTGAACCAGGTAGATCGGGCTGTCGCCCACATTGGCGGCAATGAGCGTGTTTTCTGTAAAATAGACCGAAGCTATGGTCGAACCCATTCCGTGGTAGTCTTCCTTGCCCTGAGCTGTCTGATAAACGCTCTTGTTGGCAAGGTATATGCCTGAAAGCAGCCGATTGGCTTCTTTGGATAGGGACTCATCTGGGTCTTCAAGCTCCTCGACATCCATCCGATTGTCAAACCGTTTGATGTAATCCCACAGCGTTTCCACAACGATACCGCTGGCTACCTCACCGGCCAGATGCCCGCCCATCCCGTCAGCGACCACATATAGCTGCTGTTTGTCATCTAAAAAGAGAGCATCTTCGTTATTTTTACGCCGCCCTACATCTGTCAAGCCTGCCGATTCTATGACGTACATACACATCCTGTAATGTATTTTCTATTCCAGCAAAAAAACCTGGTCTTTTGGACCCGTCGTCGATCCCGTTTTGCG
>JAFDAT010000564.1 GCA_019313725.1 Deltaproteobacteria bacterium | reverse complement strand
GATGCCGGTACCGAAATCAATATCGCCGGCGGCACCATCCGGAAAGTGTCCGACGCGGGGGCGCCCCCCGGCACCCTGGTGGCTGTCCGGCAGCTTTTCTACAACACACCTGCCCGCAGGAAATTCTTGAAGTCCGTCAATACCGAAATGGGCCACATCGTGGAAACCGTTGCCGGCATTGCCCTGGGTTGGCCGCATGTCCGTCTGCGGCTGATTCACAACGGCCGCGAAGTCAAAAACTGGGCCGGGGTTTCCGATCCCAGGGACAGGGCCGTCAATGTTTTAGGAAGCGACCTGAAAAACGATCTGCATGAACTATCTTTTGAAAATGAGACGCTGTCCATCTCCGGTTGGACATCCTCTCCTGCCCACAGCCGCAGCACCTCCCGGGGCATTTACATCTACGTCAATGGCAGAATCGTGAAAGACCGGGTTGTCCAGCATGCCCTGTTCCAGGGGTATGCCGGGCGGATCGTCAAGGGCCAGTTTCCCGTGGCGGCACTGTTCATCAACGTTCCCAACGACACGGTGGATGTGAATGTCCACCCGGCCAAGAACGAGGTGCGTTTTGCGGAACAGAAGAGACGACCCCTGGGGCGTCACCGAACCCAGCCGGCGACCAGCGACCAGCGACTACCGGCAACTGAACCCAGATCACCGCCAACCGCCAACCGGCCACAGATCACCGCTCGCTGACTTCCGGGACCCGGCGCCGGTGGAACAGCAGCCCCTGTGGTCCAGGAAACAATTCCAGGACCTGAAATATGTCGGACAGTTTCATGACACCTATCTCATTTTTGAATCCAGGGAAGGACTGGTCGTTATCGATCAGCATGCGGCTCATGAACGCATCATGTACGAACGGCTGAAAAACAGTTCGCGCGGGAAGGTGGAAAAGCAGGCGCTACTCATTCCTGAAACCATCGACCTGAACTACCGGGAGGCGGCCGTCATGGAAAAGATGCTCCCGGATTTGAAGGCGCTGGGTTTCGGCGTGGAACCCTTTGGCGGCGGCACTTACGTGATAAATTCTTTGCCGGGCATGCTCGGCAACCGCGAGGTCAAGCCCTTGATGCTGGAGATGGTGGATGCTGTCCTGGAGAACGGGGACGGTGCCGTGCTGGAAAACGCACTGGACGACTGCCTCAAAATCATGGCCTGCCACGGCGCCATTAGGGCCAACCAGACGCTCAAAGATTCCGAGATTGCCAGGATGCTGGAGCAACTGGATGCCTGCGAAAACCCTTCCAACTGCCCCCACGGTCGTCCCACGTGGATCAACTGGCCCTTGTCGTTTCTGGAAAAGGCGTTCAAGCGCATTGTATGAGGGATTAAAGCAGGGCGCTTTAATCTCTCATACAATGCTTGGCAGGGCTAAAGCCCTGGGCTACGTTGCGGCAAGCTGTGGGCATGTAGGCCAGGGCTTCAGCCCTGTTGATGTACCAAGACTCCGGCAGCCCTACTTTAACTTCGCAAACTATTCGTGAAACGATCTTCGATCGTTAACCATGCATAAAATCAGAAAGACTGTTCTTCATTCGGAGTAAAACCTATAGCCCTGTAGCGTCTATATTTTACCGTAATGAAAAATAGACTTGACTAATTTTCATTATAGTGCATAATTGACGCATGTTTGAGCGCCCCGCCTACTTAAAAATTTGGGATGAATTATCTGAGGAAAAAAGTATGGTCTTTTTGGCCGGTCCCCGTCAGGCCGGCAAGACAACCCTTGGCAACATCATCGCTAAAGCTTTTACCAACCACCAGTATTTTAATTGGGACATTGAAGACCACCGGACAAAATTTATCCATAATCCGACATTTTTCAATACGGGAATGCCTATCAGTTTTTAGTCTCGGGCAGCGGTAGACTCGATCTTTACCAGAAAGGATCGGATTCCCTGGCAGGGCGCTATTTTCTTTTTCACTTATGGCCGTTCACCATTGCCGAACTGGGCGGAAAATCAACCAAGGTCGATCAATTTTTACGTCACCCCCTACAGGTTTCCATGGAAGGTGGTGAGAAACTCAAGGTGACCTGGGATAACCTTTCACAATTCAGCGGTTTTCCGGAGCCTTATCTCCGCGCAAAACCGACATTCTATCGACGATGGTCCAATACCTATTCACGGCAACTGATTCGTGAAGATATCCGGGACTTAAGCGGCGTAAAATCGATTGTGGATTTGGAGACGCTCTATATGCTCCTGCCGTCAAAGATCGGGAGCCCGGTTTCACTTCCCACCCTCTCCAGAGATTTGAAAGTGTCCTATAATTCCGTTCAATCTTGGTTTAGGGTTTTCGAGACATTTTTCATGCTGTTTTCGATTTCACCTTGGACAAAACGAATTTCAAGGGCCATTCATAAGGAGCGTAAACTTTATCTATGGGATACACCCAGAATCAAAGACCCGGCTGCCAGGTTTGAAAACATGGTGGCGCTGGAGTTGTACCGTGCTGTCATGTCCTGGACAGATATGGGTTTTGGCAATTTTTCGCTTCATTTTATAAAAAATAAGGAACAGCAGGAAGTCGATTTTCTCATTGCGGACAATAATGAACCCCTCTTGCTGATAGAAGCGAAATCCGCGGACACAGAACCTTCGGCCGCACTGAAAAAATTTCAACGTTTTCTGAACATCCCGGAGGTTCAGCTCGTCAATGCGGGGGACACGTTTCAATTGTTGCCCAACGGGTCCAATGAAATCCTGATAACGCCGGCTGCCCAGTGGCTGTCGGGTTTGCCTTAATGCGGTTGTTAGTCGCTGGTTACGGGGGCAGGGATAAATTCCTGGGTTACATAGCAGCAGGTTTTGAGAGCATCAGGATGCTGGTAAACTGTCAGGGCTAAAGCCCTGCTTCGAAAGGCGAAGATTATGAACCGGTACGAAAAACGGCCAAGACTCAAAAGATTCAGTTATAAGGGGCGTCACCAGTATTTTATAACGATTTGCACTCTGAATAAACATTCGACCTTCAGCAATGAAGACCCTGTAAGGATTTATTTCGTCATTCAAACAAGCGTCCGGATACCAATATAGGCAAAATGTAGCCCAAGGTTGCAGCCCTGTCGATATACCAAAACTCTGGCAGCCCAGTTTTTATGATCATGTCCTGCGCAATGATGAAGATCTGCCCGCTGTTGCCAGGTATATTCTA
>JAFDAT010000276.1 GCA_019313725.1 Deltaproteobacteria bacterium | reverse complement strand
CCTCCTACCTCCTCACCAGAGTTTGAATCGCTTTCAGGGCCATACCGGTTGCATTCTGATTGGATGACACCACGTCAGCCGGCTTGTTGGCACACCCTGCCGCAAACATGCCGCCTTTGCTGAAATCATTGATGATAAATCCATCGGCATTGTATTTCAGATCAGCGGGAAGTTTTGCATTGGCAGCCGTGGGCTGCATTCCGGTTGCCAGAACCACCATGTCGACAGTTTGATAAATCTTTTCGCCGGTTACCGCATTTTCGGCCACAACGGTAATGTTTTGGGAACTGGGATCTTCGCTCACTTCGGCAACCTTGCCTTTGACAAAAAAGACGTTTTCATCCTCTTTTATCTTGTTGTAGAACTGCTCGTAGCGGTAGCCTGGTGCCCTGAGATCGATATAGAAAATGTAGATCTTGGCCTCGGGATATCTTTCCCTGACATAGGTCGCCTGTTTCAGAGAGGCCATGCAGCAAATGTAGGAACAGTAGGGCAGGTGGTTTTCATCTCTGGAGCCGGCGCACTGCACAAAGGCGACACTTTCCGGCGCCTTGTCATCCGAAGGACGCACGATTTTTCCGTTGGTAGGGCCGTTGGGAGACGCGAGCCTTTCCATCATCATATTGGTGATGATGTTCTGATACTGGCCAAATCCCAGGTTGTCGATTTTTGCGGCATCGTACGGCTCCCATCCTGTGGACCAGACCACGGCACCCACCTGCAGGTCGATGGTCTTGGGTTCCATGTCAAGTTCCACGGCATCGTATTTACAGGCATCCACGCACTTCTGGGCATCGTCGGTCCCGATGATCTGGGGAGATATTACATATCGTGATGGAAAGGCCATTTCAAAGGGCAGGTAGGCGCCTTTGACCTTTTTCATACCGAAATCATAGTCACTGTCAATCTCGGCTTCACAGGCTGCGGCACAATCACCGCAACAGGTGCAATTTTCATTGACATACCTGGGCGATAGTTTGATGGAAACATCATAGCTCCCCGCAGCTCCGCTCACCTTCGCAACTTCCGCAAGCGTGAAAACCTTGATTCGCGGATTGTCCTTGATTCTCCTGAAATTGATTTCCAGACCGCAGGTGGGCGGACACAGCTTGGGAAAATACTGATTCAACTGCGCTACTCTTCCGCCCAGGTAAGGATTTTTTTCGACCAGGAACACTTCGTACCCCACTTCGGCAGCTTCAAGGGCTGTGGTCAAGCCGCTGATCCCGCCGCCGACGACCAAAATGCTTCCAATAGCAGGGGCTGCTTTGTCTTCTGTCATACTATCCCTCCGTGCTTTAAATCTGTATTAATTTAATAAACATAAAGCTTTGGGCGATACCCGCTTAAAACGTACAACTCTAACCTGGAAATAAAAAAATATTCCAGGTTTTAGCTTCACGTTTTAAGTCCATTGGATATCGCCCAAAGAAAATGGATGTCAAATAGTTTAGTACCTAATTTGTTCAAATTACATCATGTTTACGCAGTATTTTGATATTCGATATTAGAATTTCCGGCTTGTCCGGGTTGGGCTTTAGTAAAAACCTCCAGGCGTCTGACGACACCTGGAGGTATTTTTATATCGACTCAGTTTACAGCCGACATGGTCTTAGTCCTTGAATATTTTTATATAGTCTTTCTTGAAAATATCCCATGTCCCTGCTTTCGGATCATACTTGGAGTTAACGAAAGCAAACCAGTTCTCGTCATCCTGTCCAGGATAGTCGGCCTGATAGTAGAAACCGGGGTAACGGGTCTCTTTGCGGTACTGGATGTGACGCAGATGAGCCTCGACAGTCCAGATACGGTGCTCGATCTCCCAGCAGCGCATGAGCTCATGCAGGTCGCCGGCAGCCAGTTTTTCACAGTCTTCACGCATGGTCTGGAGCAGATCCATGACGATCTCCAGGTTCTTGCTGGTGGTCTGGTAGAAGGTTGCGGTTCCGGCGCCGTATTCATGGGTGGCTTTCATGAGCCGCAGCGCCATACCGGACGGTTTTACGTATTCCGGGGTGACATCCTCCATGGTGGTGTATTCGTAGTTGTCCAGGTAGGTCCTGACCGGTTTGTACACCAGGTCGATCAGTTCTTCTTTGGACTGAACCAGTGCGGGTGAAAAATCGGCATGGTCCGTGGCATACCTGACCATCTGTTTGGCAACCAGTCGTCCTTCGGCATGTGATCCGGAGGAGAACTTGTGGCCTGAACAACCCACGCCGTCGCCAGAAGTAAACAGACCGTTGACCGTGGTCATGCGGTTATAAATTTTGCCGTTGTCCGCTTTGATCTTATAAGAATCCGGAACCCAGTCAAGATCCGGCCCGGAGGTCCAGAGACCGCAGCAGCCGGAATGGGAACCGAGCAGGTACGGTTCGGTAGGCATAACTTCGGAGTTCTTTTTTTCAGGCTCGGTGTTGGTTGCACACCACAGGTTGGCCTGACCACAGGTCATGTCGAGAAAGTCTTCCCAGGCTTCTGATTCCAGATGCTTGAGCTCTTTCTTATCCATGGTTTCGCCGAGTTTAGCGAGAGCGGAAACAGTATCCATAATGATGGGACCGCGGCCTTCTTTCATCTCGACAAGCATCAGATGGTTACGCAGACAGGTCGGTGTAATGGCTGCGGTTCCATAAGGTGCGTATTTCTCGAGCTCTGCTTTTGCGGCATCGCTGCCGGCAAAGGCTTCGCCGAGGCCGTTAAGGGTTTGGGCCTTGAACAGCAGGAACCATGCGCCAACAGGCCCGTAACCGTCTTTAAAACGGGCCGGGGTGAAACGATTTTCCATCATGGACAGCTCGGCACCCACCTTCATGCACATGGTGTAGGTGGAGCCTGCATTCCATACCGGGTACCATGCACGGCCTTTGCCTTCGCCAACGGAACGGGGCTGATAGATGTTAACCGCGCCGCCGCAGGCAACCATCATGGTCTTGCACTTGATGATGTAAATCTTGTTTTCACGTACGGAAAAACCGACTGCGCCGGCTATCTGATTCTCATTGTTGGCGTCCAGCAGAAGTTCGACGATGAAACAGCGCTCTATAACATTCTCTTCACCGATGGCCAGTTTAGCGGCTTCGGCTACAATGCGTTTGTAGGACTCGCCGTTGATCATGATCTGCCACTTGCCGGTGCGTACCGGGGTGGCGCCGGCTTTCAGCGTACCCAGTTTCTGGCCTTTTTTACCATCCAGGGTTTTTCCTTCGTCGGACTTTTTCCAGACCGGAAGGCCCCACTCCTCGAACAGATGCACGGAATCATCCACGTGACATCCAAGGTTGTAAATCAAGTCTTCGCGCACAATGCCCATGAGGTCGTTGCGGACCATGCGGACATAGTCTTCCACAGAATTTTCCCCGATGTAGGTGTTGATGGCGGACAGCCCCTGTGCTACAGCGCCACTTCTCTCCATGGCGGCCTTGTCGCACAGCAGAACGGTCTGGTCGTCGCCCAACCACTTTTTAACCTCAAATGCAGTGCCGCAGGCAGCCATGCCGCCGCCGACGATCAAAACATCAACTTCGCGTTCTTCTACTTCAGGGTCCCTAATTGCCTTACGTTCGCCCTGGGGTTTATTCGGTAATGCCATATTGCATCCTCCTTATTTTCCTTATGGATGTATTGTTGTCATGATGTGTGCTTGCTAATAATTGACTTTTACACCAATTGATCCGCAGCGGGTTGACATAATTCTTTACCATCGGCTTCCTCTGTAGACAGAAGCGGCCCTTCCAAATCCTGGCCTTTAAGATCCAGATACGCATTGGCGGTTCCTTCAGCCGTGGTACGGATGGGGAACTTAAAGCGTTTGATGGTCCCGTTTCTGAACTTGCAGGTCCACATCACATCTTCGGTACCGAGCATTGGCATTACACTGCTTCCCAGGGGTACGAAGTCTGAGTAGCCATGAACTTCGATTGCCTGGGTGGGACAAATCTTTACACAAGAAAAACATTCCCAGCACTGATCGGGCTCCTGGTTGTAGGCTTTCATCTCATTGGGTTCTAGAACCATCAGGTCGTTGGGACAAATATACTCACAAGCCGTCTTGTCCCCGCCCTTGCAGCCGTCACATTTTTCCGAAATTACAAAACTTGGCATTTATTATACCTCCTAAGTTTGCTTTGTAAAAAATTTAATTGTTCAAATTATCCTACGATTCCATACGGAATAAACCTATCGCCTTTACACCTCCCTTCTAGACCAAAAAACATCTCTTTTTGGCTAACTTTTTTATCTTCCCTCTTGGTTTCGCGATAATATTTTCCCAAAACATCATTTGCCTGCTAAAATAATATAAATATATTTTCCATTGTCAAACACTTGAATATCACTGACCTTATCGTGCTGCAGAATTGAATTTCCTTTAAAAATCAACACGATACCATCAATCCAAAATAGAATCAATATCACCCAGCCTATTGCTTGTCAAGAACTTTTGAACAACTCAATTCCAAACATTACGATTTGTGGATACCTGATTTCTTTGGTATCAATATGTTGCTTTTTCTAGGCTTATTTTTCTATATGTTGTATTTCTCTTCAAAATATTTATGAAAATAGATCGCTTTTGTTTTACAACAACGGCTGACTGTTTATAGTGAATGGCTCTAAAAATGGAAAACGAATTCAGACCGCTTTCTCCCGACGACACCTTCAGGTTTTCCTGCAACAGAAAGGTCGCGTGCTTCAATGAATGCTGCCGGGATCTCAACCAGTTTTTAACCCCTTATGACATTCTGAGGCTGAAAACCGGACTGGCGCTCACCGCCACCGAGTTCCTCGGGCAATACACGACACGGCACACGGGACCCGAAACCGGCTTGCCCATCATCGCGCTCAAGCCTGTAACCGCTTCCGGATTGGCGTGTCCCTTTGTAACCCCATCCGGATGCAGTGTTTATGAACACCGCCCTTCTTCCTGCAGAATTTATCCTATTGCACGGGCTATCTCACGATCGCGCGAGACGGGCCTAATCGGTGAACACTTTGCGTTGCTCAAGGAACCGCACTGCCTGGGGCACCAGCAAAAAAAGACCCAGACCGTCCGGGAATGGGTATCGGATCAGGAACTCGATATTTACAACGAATTCAATGATATGCTAATGGAAATTATCGCCCTGAAAAATCGGAGGGGATCTGAT
>JAFDAT010000275.1 GCA_019313725.1 Deltaproteobacteria bacterium | reverse complement strand
GGGTTAAGATATAAGGCAGAACATTGAGTTATTAAGAGAACTATGTTATTTTTAACCAAACTGTTATCCCGGTACACCCTACCGTGAACAACCTTAGGGTACGCCCGGCTATGGGAGGTATGCCTTGTCTTTTAAAGAAAATGTGATCCACAAGATCAGAATAGACGACCTGGCGCGAAAGGGTATTGCTTCCATCGGCCCGTCGGAAAGCGGTAAAAAAGTCGACAGGGATGCCATGCGCGAACTGCTTGAGATGGCCGGTTTTGACTATAACAGGATCCGGGATCTTGACCTTTACATTCAGCAAAATGTATCGGGGCCGGACACCATTCTGGTGCTGGACAACGAACTTGCGCTCTACCGTACAACCCCCCAGGACGTGGCCATGCGAAAAAGCCCGACCGTGAAGGAAATGGTCAGTATCCGCAATGCCATAAAGATATTAAAGGATACCGACGTGGTTGTGAGCAGGCGAGCCGCAACGGTGCAAACGATTCAACGGGTATGCATCGAAAATTTGGATTTAAGCTACGAAAAATCGGATATCGAGGCCATGGGGAGGGACGGCGTGGCTTCACTTGAAAATGGGTACGCCGATGGCGTGCTGGAAACCCTGAAGCTGTTCGCGGAACTTTTAGGGTATGATTCGCTACCCGGAACCATTGCCGCACCCCACTGTTATATGGCCGGTGCGCCCGGTCGAAAAACATCCGGAGAAACTGCCTACGGCCCCGTGGTGATCTATAATTCCATGTATAATGCGCTCAAGTTTACCGGTGAGATGGTCGGTATTTATGACAAAGTCAGGATCGAACACCTTCACCGTGTAGCAAAAGGTGAGCAGACCGCACCGTCGGAAGGTGCCGAGGTCTTTGGTGAATTGACGGCCCTTTTTCTAAAAAGAGAACAGCAGGAAGGTGACATTTACCGGCTCAAAAGGTAAATTATCCAACCAAGGCTTGCGGTGGAATAAGATGTTGGATATCATACAATCTTAATTTCAAAGAGGGGGGATTCGGAAACCATGGCTGAGATGATTTATCTGGTTAACGATAAGGCGACGTTCGTCTGCCCGCTGTGTGCGCAACGGAAGACATTCAATGTCCGGCAATACGTAAAGCAGGAGACAACCGTGGAGATTGAATCAACGTGTACCTGTGGGCACACCTGGACATCAACCCTTGAAAGACGAAGGCATTACCGAAAACCGGTGAAACTCCGCGGACGCTATGTATTCAAGAATGAAGTTCAGTTGGAAGAGGGCCTTACCACGGGAAGTTTTGTGGGCAAAGGCAAAATGAAGGTGGTTGATCTTTCCATAAAGGGTTTGAAAATTGAGCTGAATAAAAGGCCGGAACTTAATGTCAACGACCTGCTTTCGGTAGAATTTCGCCTGAAAGACAAAAAACGGACACTGATCAGGGAAAACGCTTCGGTCCGGAGTGTCAGCGGTCATTTTATAGGAGGCGCCTTCGGTCCCTCGGTATCAGAGAACACCTCGCTGGGGTTTTACCTTATGGGATGATGGTGCGCTTGTCCGTGAGACGAAAATATAGGTAGAAAGTGGAAGGTAGAAGACTGAAGTGAGAGACAAAGAAACAAAGTGACTTTTTTCCCTCTTGAGTACCTTCCGAAATATGGATCATCTCCCGATCAGTTGTAGTATTGTTGGATTGAATGATCCAAATCGAAATCGGGATCGCTATCGAAATCGAAACAATAGGACCCTTGAACACAATAAGCTTGATGTCTTATGTTTCTCGATAGGCTATGTCGCCTATCAGTATCTATTTCATGAAGACACGGAGTTTTACGTATAGCAAGTATTCGATCCCGATCCCGATAGCGATTTCGACCCCGATGAAATAAAAGAACAACGATTTCATGGGGCAGGTCCCGATGAAATCATAAGAAAACAAACACTTGGATCCTTTTCTCCAACTACATTGGAGTACCCTCCGAAATATTAACCTGGCCCTTCAACCTGTTCCCTATTTCGTGTGATCCATGACGTATTGATACACTTTGGGATGGGTGCAAACCTCGTAGTATTTCCGGGAGGTCAGTTCGATTACCGCTAAAGTTTCCGGGTTGATCCGCGGAACATGGGCTTCACGAATGATGAGGCGCTTGTATCTGCCGGTGGTTGTCGGAAATTTGCCCGTATAGACCGTAAAAGGCTTTTTCTGCAGCTCGGGAACGTCGCATTCCAGAGCCCTTAAATTGATTTCTTCGGAAAGTTTTTTGAATCCGGAGGCATTCAACTCGATCCCGTTCACATTATACCTCAAAAGCAGGTCATCAGACGTTGTAGAGAGCACGGCTTCAGTTTCACTCTGAAAAACATACAGATTAAAGGGGATCGACCTGTTTTTCAATGCTTCTCGGATAGATTTCGAACAGCCCGACTGCCTGTCAGCCATGTTGATGGCCGATGAAATCATGATCCGGTGTTTTCCGTCAAAAAGAAAAGTGGGTGAGCTGTCATTGTAATTGATGCCGATGCCGAGTTCCAGAACCGGCAGTTTGTTTTTTTTACTTTTTTCATTGTAGCGGCTGATGATGAGCAGTACATTGATGGCAATACCGCAAGCTCTGGCTACACTGTACCATCCTTCAGGCGCATTTTCCCTTTCATAGATGGAGAGAATAATGGCATCGCCTTCGATAAATACTTTGTCGGCACCATAGTCATTCAAAAGTTCGGTAATCGGGTTAAAAAAATTGAGACTGAAGTAGGAAGCCGGGTTCAGCCCTCTCTTGTTCATCTGATGTGTGATGTCGGTCGAACCTCTCACGTCTGTCTTGATTACGACATGATTTATGATGGGTTTCTTATCCTGCTTTCGTTCGTGAGGAAGCAGAAATTCATAAAGGGTATTGTTGGCCCGCGACAGGTTTAGAATTTTCTCCTCCGACGTCAGATTTATTCTTTCCATGGCTTCGTTGAAAATGTTGAAATTTTCAATATCCCTGTGATAGCGGGCAATTCCATTGATGAATCGTATCAGATAGACTTTTTTGTCCTTTGCCGTTAACAGTTCCAGACGTTTGATTTTCTTTTTCAGGGGTTTCATGGAAAACGGCTGGCGGTAAAGTTTTTTCAGCCGTTTTAACCGGTTGACAACTGTTTTTCTGGACTTGGGGTCGATCATGAAATGCAGTATCTGCTGGGGTACCAGGGGAGGGCAGTAGTCCTGGTAAACATCGCGCATTTCATAAGAAGCGGCAATACGTTCCACCATGCCCGATATTTTGAATGTCCGGTAAAACGCCTTCAGCAATATTTTCTGATTTTTCAGCTGGTTTTTGTATTGAAGGCGATCTTCCTTGGAAGCGCCCTGTTGTTTGCGTTTCTTGAAATCTTCCTGGAGTTTATAGCAGTTTATGAACGCATCGATGTTGTCGGTGTATTTAATCAGATTGCTGACTTCGAGATCGTGTGCCTGTTGTCCCCTGTTGACGGATTCAGCCTCACCGTTTTCGGTCCGTTCATTCTGTCGTTTGGTTTTATCGTTCCTGCCCATCTGGCTCAAAATTTGTTTGAACTGGTTGATCAGGGTGTCATATTTGTCGGGATCTTCCAGGCGGCGCCCAAATAGGACATCATATTCTTCGATTAAAAAGATGTCGTAATAGGGATTCTCAGAATGAAAAAGTGGATTGTCCAGAACATAGTCGGGCATAAGGGCTTTGTTGCCGAAATTGGCTTCACGCATTGGTTTGAGTGCGTTCAGGTGAACTTCCGTGAGGTACCGGAATAGTTCACTGCCCACATTTCGTAGGATGATTTCCTTATTTTGAAGCACGCTGGCCAGCGATTCTTTGGTTTTAAGAGCATCGTCGATATCCTGGTGGTCCGTCACCTCATATTTTCGGATGATATTTTTAATCTGGCCGGTCATTCTGGATAAATGGTTGCGAATTTCTCTGATCAGCAGTTTTATAACGGCAAGCTGGGCCAGGGAGTCAATCTGAAGTTCATTCTGCTGCTTGGATTTATTGACGGCGTCTTCCATCACCAGCTGGTATAAGCGCTGGAAGTCGCTGACCCTTTTTGACCAGGCGTTGGGTTTCTCGATTGGGAATATTTTGTATGTCTGGAAATGCCTGGCGATGACCTGCGGGATGAGCTTTTCAGCGGCAATACAAAAACTGGGGCTGAGATAGACATCATGGCGGACATTATCGACGCCGGGCAGAAGCCGGGCTATGGAAAATTTAAGATCATATGCAGACAGTGGAAATTCACTGAGCCCGGGCAATTTGAGTTGGCTTTTGAAAAAGGGCAGCATGGTCTGAACTTATAGCATTATTGAGTAAATATGTCCACCAATCCGCTTTAATCTCTTTTAGGGTTTAATTCCCCGCAACTTGCTGCGAATTGATATTTTTACTACTAACGCTTGTGTTCAGAGGCGCGATCTGCCTGCGTCGCATGCAACGATTAGGCATTCATTTCATCGATCCCGATTTCGATTCGGATTATAAAGCCCAATAGGATGATACTCCACGGCTTGCCGCGGGGAGATTTTATTGGGTGCACCTCGACCACCAGGGGGCGAGGTGCATCCATATTATCCTTTGAGGACGAGGTAGGCTATATATCCACCATACGTTGTCAGCAGTATCGCTCCATCTATACGCGACAGGGTGAATGATTTCCTGATCATAAAAAACGGCATGGCGCTGACGGTCATCATGACCATATAGTCGATGAAGAGGCCGCTGCCCATAAATCCGCCGGGGATAACGATAGGGTTTACCAGGGCGGCTGCACCCAGAACGGCCAGGATGTTGAACACGTTGCTGCCCACGAGATTGCCGAGACTGATGTCCATTTCTTTTTTCATGGCGGCGATGACCGATGTGGCCAACTCGGGAAGGGACGTCCCGAAGGCAACGATGGTAAGACCGATGAATTTTTCACTGACGCCGAATACAACCATTATTTTTACGGCCGAATTTATCAAAATCTCGGCACCGATGACAACGCCGGCGATGCCGGCCGCGATCAAGGCAATCTGCCGGGACCGATGCTTCACAGGGAGAATTTCAGAACGCCCGACACGACCAGAAAATACAGGGTAATACCCAGCATGATGGGAATATCCCTTTTGACAACCGATGGATGGCATTTTATGGGCTGGAAGAGTGCCGTCATTCCCAAAACCAGGGCAATATTGCAGATATTGCTGCCGATGATATTTCCCACGGCAATCATTGATTTGCCTTTGATGGATGAAACCAGGCTGACCACCAGTTCAGGGGCGGATGTTCCGAATGCGACTACGGTTAGGCCTATCACGATGGGTTGCATTCCCAGGCTTCCGGCAAGGCTTGAGGAGCCTCTTACCAGCCACTCAGCACCGTAATAGAGCATCAACAGCCCGGCCGTGAACAAAAGAATATTAATGGTCATGGAACAACCTCGCGATTTCGTCAACTTCAAAGGTAGGCCAGGCATCGGGGCCGGCGTGTGTCTCCGCCGTAATACCCGCCGCCTGGTCCAGCACTTCTCCGACGCAGGTAATTTTTATCCCTGCTGACTGGACGTCCCGGATCATTTTTTCATGCCGCTCTGGACGACAGCAAAGCAG
>JAFDAT010000023.1 GCA_019313725.1 Deltaproteobacteria bacterium | reverse complement strand
TGGCCGTTTTTCAGGGGATACCCAAAAAGGGGCGTCGATGTTGAGATTTTAAAGGAAAAAGGAAGGGGAAACAATGCAATTTCCAAAAATGATGCGTGTCCGGCAGACATTTGATTCCGGTGAAGTCGATGATATCGCAGTCGAGGTGAACGCCGGCATGGCGGCATTGCCGCCGGCATCAAAGATAAGGCCCGGCCAGACGGTTGCCGTGGCCTGCAGCAGCAGGGGGATAAGTCGCTACAGCAGCATCGTCAAGGCGGTGGTTGCATCGCTCAAAGCGCTGCAGCTGGAGCCGTTTATCATTCCGGCCATGGGCAGCCATGGCGCCGCTACAGGCGACGGCCAGCAGCGGGTACTGGCTCACCTGGGGATTACTGAGGCATCGACAGGTGTTCCCGTGCATTCATCCCTGGAGGTCGTTCAGATCGGGGAAACAGACCAGGGCATACCCGTGTACCTGGACCGGCTGGCATCGGAGGCCGATCACATCGTCCTCGTCAACCGTATCAAGAAGCATACGGAATTTGAACACGCGTTCGAGAGCGGTCTTTTGAAGATGATGGCCATCGGGCTGGGCAAACAGGCCGGGGCCGCCCTGTATCACCAGGCCATGCTGACCTATGGTTATGCAAGCGTCATCCTGGCCATAGCGCGTCAGGTGATGCAGCGGGCCAATATCCTGTTTGGCGTGGGCATCGTGGAAAACGGCTACGGTCGAACCGCTAAAATCGGTATGTGTTCGCGGGATAAACTCGAGGCGCAGGAGATTGAGCTTTTAAAGTTCGCTAAATCACTGACACCGGCGCTGCCTTTCGAGGAGGCCGATGTCATTATTATCGACGAGATGGGCAAGGATATCAGCGGCACGGGTTTCGATACCAAGGTGGTTGGCAGAATCGGACTGCCGCTGGTGACGCCGGACCCCGAGTCACCCAGAATAAAACGTATCATGGTGTGCGATCTGACCGAAGCATCCGAAGGCAACGCGGTGGGGGTGGGGATCGCCGACGTTATCACGCGCCGGCTTTTCGAGAAAATCGACCAGGAGGCCCTGGACATGAACACCATCACGGGGGTGTGCCCGGAGGCGGGCAAGATACCGCTCACCCTGAAAAACGACCGTGAGGCCCTGGATATAGCCATCCGTTGTGTTGGGCTGATTCCCCGCGAAAAACTAACAATCATGCGCATTAAGAATACGTCACGCCTGAGCGAAGTCGACGTGTCCGAAGGGTATGCCGCGGAAATACGGCAGAGGGGCGACCTCGAAATCATTCGGGAAGAACATGGAATGGAGTTTGATGCCGATGGTAATCTGCTGCCGTTTTAGATAAATCACGAAAAAACGATATTTTTTAAGCATCGTCTAAGTTAAGGATATCGGGATGAAACATTCGGTACTCAGTTTACGGTTTAGCAGGGATAAATCCCTGCGCTACAAGGCAGTCAGCTTTATGCCATGTAGCCCAGGGCTTCAGCCCTGTTGGTAGTTGAATGAGGGCAACCTTCAATTGGTTTTCAACACATAAGGCCTTCAATGTATACAATATGAATGTTCCCCAAAGGACGAGCAATGGATACGATTGAAAAAAAATGGACCATGCGCGAGCGTGTCCTGGCTGTCATGGATGGAAAATTGCCGGATCGTCTGCCGTTTATCGACCGGATCGAAATCTGGTATAAAGGCATGCAGGCCAGGGGCACCATGCCGGAGGCGTATGCGGGCATGTCCCTGAACGCGGTGCATAAAGCCGTGGGCATCGGTCGGGAGAAATTTTCGATCCCCTATGCCCTCAAACTGCGCGGGGTGGAGATGCGCATCCTTTTCGAAGGCGATATGATATACCGGACGAAAGATCCGGATGTGCGCTATTTTCCGGCCCAGTATGCCCCCGAAGAGATTCCCCGTGACAGGCCGGGGACCAGCATCGTTGAATACCAGACCCCTGTGGGAAGTGTGAGTGTCAGCTATGTCTTTGCCGCGAGCATGATATCTTTGTGCGGCATGGAGCCGTATCTGACCACCCATCTGATTAAGGAGTCTGCCGACTATCACATCATCGAATACATACTGGAGCACGCGGAATACGTGCCCCTGTATGAAGAATTTGCAGCCGAGGAGAAGGCAGTGGGTTCGCATGGATTCGTAGTACCCTGTATCCATCGTATTCCCTTTCAGCAGGCGTTGCTGGAATATCTGGGTGAAATGAGCCTGTTCCAGGCACTTTATGACAGCAGAGATGCACTGGACAGGCTGATCCATCTGCTGGACCGGCAGATGGTAGAGATTTTAAACCGGCTTGGTGAGACAAGTCTTCCCTACATCGAATTTGGGGACAACCTGGACGGCATGATGACTAACCCGGATCTGTTCAGGCAGTATTGTATTCCACAATATCAAAAGTATACCGGGATACTGCACGCCCAAGGGAAAAAAGCGGGCAGCCACACGGACGGGAATCTCAAACCCCTGGTGGACCTCATGTCCGAAACCGGCCTGGATGTATACGAATCTTTTACCCCCCAACCGCTCACGGAATTGCCATTTGAAACGGCCTGGGCAACATGGCGCAACGGACCGCTCATCTGGGGTGGCATTCCCAGCGACCTCTTGGAGGAGAGAACCGAGCAGAAGGTCTTCGAAGAATTTGTCGATAATCTACTGAATACTGTCGGCTGCAATCCCATTATTATCGGCGTGGGGGATATGGTTCTGGACAACAACCTCATCGAGCGGGTCAAATATATTGCGGATAGAATCGAAGCGCATCCGCTGAAATGAAGGTCCAGGCTTTGCGGCTAAATTGGTCTTTTCTTCAGCCATTATCCAGCAACGAGCAACCAGCAACGAGTAACGAGTAACGAGCAACCAGCATCAGGTTATTTCCTTATCAGCCGCCTGTAATATTTTTTGAAGTTCCTTGATAACAGCATCCTCCAGCGGCGGGACTTCGTGGCTGGTAAGGATGTTGTGGACCTTTTCCTGTGCTTTCTCGGCAAACTGCCTGGGATCCTGCTGCCAGGCGGAGTGGTTCTGATAGTTGAAGATCGACGGGGTATACAGGGCCTGGGTGCGGAAATTTTCCAGGGTGTATCTGTCTTCGAGAAAATTGCCTTTGGGGCCCACCCGTCGCACACAGTCAAGTGCAAGGGTTTTGTCGGTAATTTCAAAGCCGGCAAGAAGTCTGCGTGTGAAGGCGACCATCTCGTCGTCGATGGCCAACTGCTGGGGGCTGAAAGCCATGCCGCCGTCAACCGTCCCTGCCCCGCTGACAATATTGGCTCCGGCAATGGCGGCCGCCTGCAGGTTGGTCCCCTTCTGGTAGGTAGATTGTTCCAACAGGATTCCGTCGGTGAACAAGCCGGTCGTATCCGACGGCACCTTGTAGAACGATCGTGCCAGCTGGATGATGGCGGAGTATAGTAAAAGGTTTTCCGGTGCCGCGTATACATTGCCGCCGGTACGCATGTCCATGAGGGAAGGTACAAAATAGTACAGGGTGGGGTTTCCGGGGCACAGGGTCTGCAGGACGGTGAAGGCGCCCAGCACTTCGGCGTTCCCCAGGGCCAGGGTTCCGGCCAGGGTTACCGGCGCACTGGCACCGAACATGGGCATGACCGGTATTTTTACCGGCAACCCATATTCGCCGGCAGCCATCATGATCTCGATATCGTCCTCGGGTATGTGCAGCGGGGAGATCAGGCAGGCTATCGGATGAAAAAGCGGACGTTTTTTGATATCCTCCCTGGATCCCCTGACCGCAAGCTGCATTTCAATCTGATAGCGCATGTTTCTGGAGCCCATGGTCAGGTTCATAAAGTGCTTGCGCTGGTGTTGAAGCAGTACTCGGGTTGCGTGCAGATCGGCTGTTTTACTGGGAACATCGTGTACGGTCAAAGGTGCTGCCATGCCGATGTTGTCCAGGCCATCCACCAGTGTGGCCAGGTTTTTCTGGTCCTCGATAGTGGCATTCCGGTAAGTACCGGTCTGATAATCCATGATGGCGGTCAGGCCTGTGCCGCAGCGCACGATAAAAGGACTGTCATAGCTCATCATCAAGTCATACCGGCTGTCTCTGCCGGCCAGGCAGACGGTTTTGGGAATCATGTTGATGCTTTTCTCCACCAGAGCGGCAGGGAATCTGACACGATTTTTATCGTGGTCCACCTCTGCACCGGCATCGTGCAGTCTGCTGCGGGCCTGCGGGTGATCGATCTGCATACCTGTGTCTTCGAGAATGGCGAGGGAGGCCTGGTGAACCTTGTCCATTTCGACCGTGCTCATAAGTGAGTGAATTGAATATTTCATGGCGTTTACTTTTCCGGGGTTAACCTATGTGGGTTAAGGGTCGAATGTGGTTGCCTTCATGGAAATAGTCCTGTTAAGTTAAAAAACGGGGTTTGTCAATTATAATTTCCATTGCTCGATATATAGATATAACCTATAGAAATTAAAAGATTTATAATTTTTTCAATTGAAAAATTCAACCGGGGTCAGAAAATTGTCATTCCGGGATGATTCGGGCGGTCCCGCTAGAAAAAAGGACATTCTAATGAGTCGTGGAAAGCAGGAACTCAAATATCAGTTGTGGGGCTGGATACTGTTTATCGTCTGTGCCTTGATTTTTATCGTCTCGAGCATACACATGGGGGATATTCTGATGCTGATTGGCAGCCTTTTTTTCCTGGTGGCATGCTTTGCGTTCCTGATCCCCCTGCTGAAGACCCTGAAAAACTAACCATCCTGATTATTTTCCCCGCAACTATGCACATCATCGTGTTGCAACTACAGGGCAGATTGTGTTTGACAATTGTGTCAGGCATCTATATATTCCTTAAAAACGATATGGGAGAAAAGGATGCGTGAGTTTTTAAAGGTGATGAAAGCCGTCTCGGATGCTACCCGGGTGAAAATCCTCAAAATGCTTCAGAAAAAGGTGATGTGCGTCTGCGAAATACAGAATGCGGTAGGAACGGCTCAGTCTACGGCGAGCAAACACCTCAAGGTTTTAGAGGATGCCGGCCTGATTACTTCCTACAAAGATGGGCTGTGGGTGAATTATACACTGGCAGATGGGCGGCAGAGCCCCTATGCGGCTAATCTTATTGGCAATATGAGGCATTGGCTCAATGATGACGGGGAGGTTGCTGTGCTTCTCGAAGGACTGGATCATATCGATCGATATGAAATTGTAGGGAGAAACTAAAAATTTTTCAACCATTATATCTATATATTGCGATATAAGGGCACATCATTCTAAGTACTACCGAGAGGAGATTGAAAAGTGGGTTCCACCGTTTCTATGGCAGATCCAATCAATAATATCGGTCAGGTTCGCGAAGAAGAATCAGCCAAATCTGAAGAGCCGAGCCTGATCGACTGGCAAATCATCTGGAAGCCTCTCGGCGCGGTAGCCGGATTGTTTTTGATCATTTTCTTTTTGCCCATGGACAGCACCCGTTTCACCGGGGCTGTCATCGAATCGCTGGCCCTGGCCAAGTGGTATGCCCGGGAGCACGTGCTTCTTTGCCTGGTACCCGCATTTTTCATTGCCGGTGCCATCTCGGTTTTCGTTTCCCAGGCCGCGGTGATGAAATACCTGGGGGCAGGGGCCATGAAGATCATGTCCTATGGTGTTGCCTCAGTTTCCGGGTCCATACTTGCGGTTTGCTCATGTACGGTACTGCCGCTTTTTGCCGGCATCTGGAAGCGCGGGGCCGGGCTCGGACCAGCCATTGCCTTTCTTTATTCAGGTCCGGCCGTCAACGTGCTGGCCATTATTCTTACGGCCCGTATTTTGGGCCCTGAAATCGGTGTTGCGCGGGCCGTGGGAGCCGTCATTTTCAGTATTGTTATCGGGTTGATCATGCACCTGATGTTTCGCAAGGAGGAGCAGAAAAAGGCCCAGGCAGCCATATACATGCCCGAAACTGAAGTCGAGCGACCGTTGTGGCAAAATGGGCTGTATTTTGCCACCATGGTTCTGATTTTGGTGTCCGCCACCTGGAGCGATTCTTCCAACAGTGGTTTCTGGTATGCTATATATGCCGTGAAATGGTATTTGTGCGGCCTGTTCAGCCTCGTACTGGGGGGCATGCTGGTTCTCTGGATGAAGGTGAAGGCTTACAAGGTCGTGATTGCCGGTACTGTCATTATTGTGTTGGCGCTGGCTTGGCCGGAGGCGCCGCTGATCACCTTTTCAGCCGGCATTGTGGCCCTGTCCATTTTGCTGACATCCACGCGCGGCGAAGCAGAGTCCTGGTTTATGGCCACCTGGGATTTTTCCAGGCAGATCCTGCCCCTGCTGCTGGCCGGTGTCCTGGTGGCCGGGCTTTTGCTCGGCAGACCGGGAGCCGAGGGTCTAATTCCTTCCGAGTGGGTTGCCCGCCTGGTGGGCGGAAATTCCCTGTGGGCCAATTTTTTCGCCTCGCTGGTGGGGGCGTTTATGTACTTTGCCACCTTGACCGAGGTGCCCATTTTGCAGGGTCTGATCGGTGCCGGCATGGGCAAGGGGCCGGCCCTGGCATTGCTTTTGGCCGGCCCTGCATTGAGCCTGCCCAATATGCTGGTGATCCGCAATGTGATTGGAACCAGAAAAACGATTGTGTTTGTCAGTCTGGTGGTCCTGATGTCGACTGCCAGTGGATTGATTTTTGGATTGTTGTTCCCCTCCTAATAAATTTCCCCGTGCATAGTGAATGCGCAGGGAAAATTTATTAGTGAAATAAAAAAGGACCTGGATTAAGGACGGAGTTTATCATGGAAATCAAAGTGCTGGGGCCCGGTTGCCCTAAATGTGAACAGACCGAAAAAATCATCAGAGAAACCGTCGCAAAGGAAGGCGTGGCGGCTGATGTCGAAAAAGTTACCGACACGATGGAGATTGCCGGCTACGGTGTTTTCGGCACACCGGCGGTGGTCGTGGACGGCGAAGTGAAGAGTGTCGGCAAGATCCCCAGGCCGGAGGAGATAAAGCAGTGGATTCACACTTCTTATGGTTAAAATACTGAGCCATACGCCTGAAGATACCGCACGCGGTGTCATTGACCGGTGTGCAGATTGTGATGTCTGCCGTCACCTCATGGATATCAACTGCCTGCTGTTTCCCGAACTGTTCCGCTTGTTCGATCGCGAAAAGGAAACGGGCAGGGTCATAGAGCGCGATGAGATCAAAAAGATGATCGATCTCTGCAATTTCTGCGCCCTGTGCCCGTGCCCCAATATCAGGTCTGAGATCATGCGCGCCAAGGCTGAATTTGTCGACCAAGATGGGTTGAAAAAGGGTGTTCGCCTGCTGGAGGATGTCGCTCTTGTAGGGAAAATCTGTGGTACGTTTCCCGGCATGGCCAACGCATTGCTCGGTAGTGCGTTTACCGGAAAAACCATCAAACGGGCCCTGGGCATCCACCCCGAACGGAAATTGCCGAAATTTCCCCGCCAGAGTTTCCAGGCCTGGGCTGAAAACCGGGGCCTTGATAAAAGGCCCCGCACCCGGGAGCCGCGCAAGGTTGCCTATTTTGTCGGGTGCACGGCCAGCTACCTGTATCCCCAAGTGGCCAAAGCTGCGGTTGCGTTTCTGGAGGCAAGCGGCATTTCGGTGTGGTTCCCACCGCAGCAATGCTGCGGTATGCCGGCTTACCTGGAAGGGGACAAAAAGCGGGCGCTGAAATTTGCCCAGGCCGGCCTGGAGCAGCTTTGCGATGCATTGGACGACGGCTTCGACATCGTCACGTCCTGCCCTACCTGCGGGTTCATGTTCAGGAACCTGTTGAAGTCCGGGGCCTATTATGCGAAAGAATATCAGACAGCAATCGGGGCGGCGCCGGACCTTATTTTAACACCGAAAAGCGAGAATTCCGTTGACGGCAAGCCCGGGTTTTTTAAACACAAGAAGGCTATATACGGAAAAATCCTGGTGGATGACGGTGTGTTTGCCGATATCAGTGCTTTGAAACGCGTGAAGGTGGCGGAGCATATTTTCGATATCGGTGAATATGTGGTAAGAATAGGAAACAATGCAAAGCATCCCGTCAACACCGACCATATCGGCAGCAAAATGGTTTACTTCCCGCCCTGTCATCAACGCGAGCTGAACATGGGGAAGCCCTACCTTAAACTGCTGCGGGACCTGTATGGGGAAAATGTGTCGTCGATCGATGGGGATTTATACTGCTGCGGCATGGCAGGCATCATGGGATTCAAGCAAGACTTTCATGCAAGCTCCCGGAATCTCGGTAAAAACCTTCTGGCCGCCATAGGTCAGACAGCACCCGATTTAATCGTGACGGACTGTCTCAGCTGCCGGCTGCAGTTTGAACAGTTTACGCCCTATGCCGTGAAACATCCGGTTGAATTACTATAAAGCCGCGGACGACTTACCATAATTTTTCATGTATTTTACGGCCTGAAGAGGCCCTGTCTGTATGAGCCGGTGGATTGACTATGGAAAAGGTAAAAAAAAGTATCGTTCTGGTTATGCTGATTTTAGCATGTGTTGCGGCTGCCGGCGGGTACCTGGACAAAACGATTGGCTTTTTTGGCATGCAGCGGGTAGCGGATGCGAATGATGCATATCTGCAGGAGGCCTTCGATCGCAGTCTGACCGGTTTCCTGGTCCTTTCCGGCATAAAGAGCGGCCTGGCCGTGATCGAAGGTTCCGAGGTGGGCATCGGGTTTAATCTGGAAATCGGTGACATCGTGCAGGCGGTTTACGACTATGTGGATATTGCCTGGAAAGCGGCCCTGGCCGGTGGGACCATCCTTCTCATCACGCGCATATCACTGGAGGCGGTTACCTTCATCGACCACTGGTGCCTGGCGCTCATGCTCCTGGTCCTGGTTATTTTTCTTGTTTTTGAATGGTTCTTGGCATCCTACACCCGGCTGACCAATGTATTCCGGGAGGCCATGCTGTTTTTGTTGGTGATGGCCCTGACGCTCTATTTTATCCTGCCCCTGGGCATAACAGCCGCGTCATTCGTATCCGCAAAGATCACCCAGCCCCTGATACAAAATTCCCAGGACGGCTTTGAGAAAATCAACCAGGAATTTTCGCTGTCCCACATCAACAGTCAGCTTTTTTCCGATGATGGCAGCGATGATGAATCCATTTTTTCAGCGCTGGATTTTACGGCCAAGTACGAAAAGACACGCGAACGGATCCGGGAGATCGGGAAGTACTTCAAGGATAAATCGAAGCTTATGGCAACCCTGACCATCCAGCTTGTGGCGGGGTATCTGTTTGACTGCATTATCTTTCCGCTGACATTTTTTTTGATATTGTATCTGCTGACCAGGAGTCTGGTGGCGTTTTTGATCAGATCCGTAAATTTTGATGCCTTGCCGCGCACAACGAAGCATGAAACACAAGTTTCTAATGAATTATGAGAGGAGACATATATCATGAGAAGCCATGAAGTCGACTACGAAATTATCGGGGACGACATCCAGATTGTCGAGATTGAACTCGATCCGGGGGAGACGGTCATCGCCGAAGCCGGGGCCATGAATTACATGGAAGACGGCATAGCGTTCGATACCAGAATGGGCGACGGCTCCCAGCCGGAATCCGGTTTTTTCGGCAAGCTCATGTCGGCCGGCCAGCGGGTCATGACCGGAGAATCGGTTTTCCTGACCCATTTTACCAATCAGAGTGCCGGTAAAAAACGGGTTGCCTTTGCCGCTCCCTATCCTGGAAAGATCATTCCCATCAATATGGCCAAGGTCAACGGCGAACTGCTGTGCCAGAAAGACGCTTTCCTGTGTGCGGCGTTGGGTACGGAGATCGGCATTGCTTTTAACAAACGCCTGGGAACCGGTTTTTTCGGCGGGGAGGGCTTCATCATGCAGCGTTTGAGAGGTGACGGGCGTGCCTTTGTGCATGCGGGCGGCACCGTGATCAAGAAAAAGCTCAACAACGAAACCCTGCGGGTGGACACCGGCTGCTTGGTGGCCTTTACGTCGGGCATCGACTACGACATCCAGCGGTCCGGTAGCCTCAAATCCATGTTTTTCGGCGGGGAAGGACTTTTCCTGGCCACCTTGCAGGGCACCGGAACCGTTCTGCTCCAGAGCCTGCCGTTTTCGCGTATGGCCGACCGCATCCTGCAGCATGCACCACGGGCCGGGGGTACCCAGAAAGGCGAAGGTTCGGTGCTGGGGGGATTGGGGAGGTTACTCGACGGTAATTAAGACATGCCTGTGCAGGATTACAGCTTCGGATTGAACAGGTTCTCCTGAAAAATGAACATCGAACATCGAACGTCCAACATCGAATGATGAACAAAAAAATGTTTCCGGTTCATCCGGAGTGGGCGTTACTTTCGTGCTTTTAAAATTTCGTGTTTTCGTGATTATTTTTTAATAAATAGTAGAAAATCGCGATAATTAAATATGAGCAATCACATCTCAAGAAAGGATATATTGTGAAAACCATCGGCATGATCGGGGGCATGAGCTGGGAAAGCACGCTCGAATATTACCGCATCGTCAACCAGGCGGTGAAGGCCAGTCTGGGTGGGCTCCATTCGGCCAAGTGCCTGCTCTATTCGGTTGATTTTGAAGAAATCGAGGCATTGCAGCATCGAAACCAGTGGGCGGAAGCGGCCCGTATGCTGGCTGGTGCCGCACAAAGCCTGGAAAAAGGTGGGGCGGATTTTGTCATTATCTGCACCAACACCATGCACAAGGTTGCGGAGGCGGTTGAGCAGGGCGTTTCGATCCCCCTGCTGCACATAGCGGATGCCACGGCCGAAAAAATTAAAGCCGCTGGTATGCAGAAAATCGCGCTTTTAGGCACGCGCTTTACCATGGAAGAAGACTTTTACAAAGGAAGGCTGGTAAAATCTTTCGGGCTGGATGTGCTGGTGCCCAGTGAATCTGAAATGGATGTCGTGCACAATGTGATTTATCAGGAGCTTTGCCTGGGTCGAATCGAGTCTGCGTCCAGGCAAAAATACCTCAACGTCATCGATCGCCTGGTGGCCGGGGGGGCGGAAGGCGTCATCTTGGGATGTACGGAGATCGGCCTTCTGGTGAGACAGGCAGACACCCGGGTGCCGCTCTTTGACACCACCGAAATTCATGCAAAAGCAGCGGTTGAATTTGCCCTCAGTTAGACCCAAAAAATATCCAATATCCAATAATGAATAATCAATGCCCAAATAGCAGTAAGCAGAATGAAACTTGGCAGTTAACAGGGATAAATCCCTGTGCTACAGATCTATCTGCTTTACGCCATGTAGTCCAGGGCTTCAGCCCTGCTGAAACTTAATCATTGGGTGTTGGATATTGATTATTGGATATTCAACTCTATTTTTTCTGGTTCGGCACCTGACTTAGCTTAGGATACAATCGCTCCATGTCGTCACTTGCGGAGCTATGGATCACTGCTTTGTACTCACCAACTCCCCGCCACAGTGCCCACACCGCCGCACCTTTTCACTCTGCACCAGCCCGCAGCGGGTGCAGACAGTTCCATGGATGGGCAACCGCAGGTCATGGGGGTCGACAATAATACTTTCCAATCGATCATCGTAGGTAAATACGGCATGACACTCCGGGCATTTCATCCTTCCTCGCCTGGGTTCGACCAGTCCGCTACAGAACGGGCATTCTATAAAACGTTTTTCAGGCATCGAGAATCCTCAAACAGTACATGTTGATGAATTTTAATGTACATGCATACGACACCTGAATTCAATATATTAATGCGGCTGCCTATTCATAAAAAAAGAATAAGGTTTTTCAAACGCCCTATTTTTTAACAATTTGTTATTATTGCCATATTTTGATATGGTAAACGAGACCAGCTATTTTATGACGCTTGTATAAATTATCCTGAATTGCTATTTCTGAGATAGCTGAGATCTTCATACGATATGCACAACAGACACGAAAGGTAAATGCATGCAACTTGCAGTCGAAGCCAACACGTTGGATTGGTGGTTCTGGTTCGTAACGTTTGTACTGATTCTTATCGCTCTCTTTGGCTGGGTTCCGGCGTTTTATGCTGTTATGGGAATAAGTGCATTTCAGGTGATCTATTTTTCCAAAAGAGATGGGCCCTTGGCTTTCACAACCCAGATGCGCATTTTCTATTTTGTGGTGACACTGCTCGGTCTGTGGGCAGCCATCCGCTTTCCGTTGTTTGTACTGCTCCTTCTGGGAACAACTATGGTCACGTTTGCCGGACGGTGTGTTCTGGCGCTCATACTGAAAAAAATGCCCTGGAACAAAGGTATGTCCGCCGAGGGTGCTTCGGGTGAAACAGGGCAAGGTTCGTGACCCTACTGCCATTATTTGAGAACAGCATTCCTGTCCCAAAACCTGGGAATGATAAATTGACAGAATACAAAGAAAATGGCATCGTAGTCGGTAATCGTTACCATTTCCTGATCCGGTGATTGCGAATCCCAACGGCTGTATGGTTGTTGGCGCGTATTTACATTCTCGTCTCATTTCAAAAGCTAAAAAATAATTTTCAAATCCTGGTAAAACAGATATCCGATATAAACAGCGGGGGTATTATGAAAAGAAAAGGCTACATGGGCAAGGTACTGCATGTGGATTTGACGACAGGTGAAATCCAGGAGGAGACTCTGCCTGACAGTGTGTATGAAAAATGTCTGGGCGGGATGGGGCTTGGCGCAACCATGCTGCATGACCGGATACCGGCCGGGGCGGACCCCCTGGGGCCTGATAATATACTCGGGTTTCTCCCGGGGTTGCTCACCGGAACGGGCAGTCTTTTTACCGGTCGGTGGATGGTGGTCGGTAAATCACCGCTTACGGATGGATGGGGGGACGCCAACTGCGGCGGAACCTTTTCGCCGGCGATCAAACGCTGCGGATATGATGGGATCTTTTTTAAAGGCATCAGCGAAAAACCGGTCTACCTCTATGTGGATGACCATGTCAAAGAACTGAGAGATGCTTCGGATGTGTGGGGGCTGGACGCGGTTGAAACCGAAGCGCATTTAACAAAAACAACCGGAGCAAAAGGAAAACAACCCAAGGTGGCCTGTATCGGGCCCGCGGGTGAGTCAATTTCACTGATTTCCGGGATATCCACAGACAAGGGGCGCATGGCTGCGCGTTCGGGGCTCGGGGCAGTGATGGGCTCCAAGCGGCTCAAAGCGGTTGTCCTGGCGGGATCAAAGCGTATAGTCCCCCATGACCGGGACGAGATGAAGCGGCTGAGCCAGAGTTGCAACAAGTGGGTACAATTTCAGCCGCCGTTCGTATCGGGGTGGCTGACACCCTTTTTTGGCGCCCTGATGCGCATTCTCCCCACAGTCATGACCATGGACGGTCTCCTCTATAAAATAATGTTGAGAAAGTGGGGGACGGTTTCCATGAATCAGATGTCGCCTGAGATGGGTGACTCTCCCCTTAAAAACTGGAAAGGCAGTATTAAAGACTGGGGAATCAGGAAGAGTTATACGTCCAACCCGGATAAGTTCACAAACTGCGAAAAAGTAAAATACCACTGTTATTCCTGTCCGTTGGGGTGTGGCGGTATCTGTACAACCGAAGGGAAATACAGCGAAACCCATAAACCGGAATATGAAACGGTGCTTGCGCTGGGCGGGCTCTGCATGAATGAAGATGTGGATGCCATATTTTATATGAACGAGCTGTTGAACCGGGCGGGTATGGATACGATTTCGGCCGGCCATGCCATTGCCTTTGCCATGGAGTGTTATGAAGAAGGGGTGATTACGAAGGACGACACCGACGGCCTTGATCTGACCTGGGGCAATACCGAAGCCATTGTCGCCCTGCTGGAGAAAATGGTCAAGCGCGAAGGCTTCGGCCACGTGTTGGCCGATGGGGTGAAACAGGCTGTTGAACGAATCGGAAAGCAGGCCGAGCCATACGCTGTTCTTGCCGGCGGCCAGGAACCGGCCATGCACGATTCCAGAAATGACCCGGGGTTTGCCCTGCACTACAGCGTTGAACCCACCCCCGGAAGACACACGCTCGGTTCACACCTCTACTATGAAATGTATCAGCTGTGGAAAGTTGTTAAAGGCATTCCCAAAATTCCACCCATGTATTGGAAAAGCAGCAAATACAAGGCCATAGACAGGCAGGCTGAAATCGGGGCGATCAACAGCAAATACATGACCATTATCAACTCGGTGGGTGCCTGCATGTTCGGTGCCTTTCTGGGTGCCAAACGTATCCGTATTTTCGACTGGATCAATGCGGCCACCGGGTGGAATCTGACCCCCGATCAGTACCTGGACAAGGCCGCAGACATTCATACCCTAAAGCAGTCGTTTAATGTAAAGCACGGTCTCGAGCCGAAAAAGATCAAGGTCAGTGAACGTGCCCTGGGCCGCCCGGTGCAGACGGAGGGTGCCAACAAGGGACGTTCAATTGAAATCGAAGCCATGATGAGCCGGTACTGGGAACAGTTCGGATGGGATGTGAATACGGGCAAACCGTCCCGTGAACATGTTGAAAAAATTGCAGCCGATGCTTAACCCAAGGGTTACCCCATAGTTGAAACGTTGGGGGTTAGTTGTTTAGAACTGAATTTTGTCTTTTGGTGGTAAAACTTTTTCAACCACAAAGACACGAAGAAGAAATGAAAGAAAAAACTTTGTGTCCTTTGTGCCTTTGTGGTTCCCTGATGAGCGAGATTTTCAATCGATTTATCCGGGTTGGGTATTAAGGAGGAGCCTAGTGGCTTATTACATTACGGAAAATTGTAGCGGGTGTACTTCTTGTGTGCATATCTGTCCGACGGGCGCGGCAGCGGGTGAAAAAAAGGAAGTTCATCGTATCGACGAAGAAAACTGCATCGAATGCGGTGCCTGCGGAAGAGTGTGCCCGGATGGCGCGGTGAAAGATGCATCCGGCGCGGTGGCGCTAAGGATAAAACGCAAACTGTGGGAAAAGCCTTTTTTTGATGAGCAGAAATGCAACGGCTGTGCCATTTGCCTGGATGTATGCCCCACCGACTGCATCACGCTCGGTTTTCCAGGCATAAAGGATCCGCATGCCTATCCTGAAGTTGTCAATCCGAAAACCTGTATCGGTTGTGGGTTCTGTGCCGAGGAATGTCCGGTGGATGCCATAGAGATGGCCACGCAACCGGTTGTCGAGGAGCGCAAGGAACAACAGAAGGTGAAGCAGGCAAAAAGCGTGGGGTGGGCATTAAAGAAAATCACCTTTCGTGTGATTCAAAGGATAATGAAAGTGGCGGCGATGATTTTACCCTTTCGCGTGCCTGTCGTGCTTACCGGTCCCGGAAGTGTAAAAACGCTGTCAGAAAATATCAAAGCCAGAGGCCTTAATAATATCCTGGTGGTCACCGACAAGGTCCTGATGGAATTGAACCTCCTGGATGGCCTGTTCACATCCCTTGAAGCAAATAATATCAAATATACCGTATTTGACGATGTTCAACCCAATCCCACCATTGAAAATGTCGAGGCCGGCAGAGAAATTTACAAACGGGAAAAATGTAAGGCAATCATTGGTTTTGGGGGCGGATCGCCCATTGATTGTGCTAAAATTATCGGAGCAAGGATCAGAAATCCTTATTTTTCGGTACGCTGGATGAAAGGATTATTTAGAGTATTGATACCGATCCCTCCCTTTTTCTGCATTCCGACCACTGCCGGAACCGGGTCGGAGACAACCATAGCCGCCATTATTAGCAATCCGGAAACCCATGAGAAATTTGGGATCATGGATCCCAAGCTCGTTCCTAAAATAGCTGTTCTGGATCCGGAACTGATGCTGGGCCTTCCGCCGCACATCACCTCCACCACGGGGATGGATGCCTTAACCCACGCCGTGGAGGCTTACATCAATCAAAGCGGCACGCCATATACCGATGAAAACGCCGTAATGGCCACAAAACTGATCTTTGATAATCTCGAAAAAGTCTACAACGATGGTTCCGATCTTGAAGCCCGCAACAACATGGCGCTGGCTTCTTTCTATGCCGGGGTTGCCTTTACGCGAGCCTACGTCGGCTATGTGCATGCCATTGCCCACAATATGGGCGGGCTCTACGGCGTACCTCACGGGCTGGCCAATGCCATTATTTTACCGTATGTTTTAGAATACAGCCGGAAAGAAGCGCAGCAGAGACTGGCCCGGCTGGCTGTTGCCGGGGGCATTGGTGTTGATGGCGAACCGGAAGAAGAACTGTCTTACCGGTTTATAGAAAAAGTAAAAACCATGAACAAAAATATGAAGATCCCGACCTATATCGAGGAACTCAAAGAGAGCGATATCCCGCTGATTGTCAAACGCGCATTTAAGGAAGCCCATCCCCTGTATCCGGTGCCCAGGATAATGACACCGCAGGATTGCGCCGACCTGGTCAGAAAACTTATGGCCGATTTTTAAATTGGCCGCTCTAATGAAGGACATGAAGCCGCCATGCATGATGATGTCCCTGTTCTGAACCTGGACCGGGAAACGGCCAGGCAGATAAGATCCTTTCTTGTCGAAAAAAATATTCAAATGCCCATCCGAATCGACCTTTGCTTTAAAGGCTGCTGCGATGCAGCTCTGGAACTCCGTGTGGATGACGTGCGCAAGCGTGATATCCGTATCGACATAAAGGGCCTGGTGTTTGTGATCAGTCCCGAGACCTACGAGCTTACGGGCGGGGTGACGATTTCCCATGTGGAGGAAAAGGGTGGAAGCGGGTTCAGGGTTGCATCCAGCAAACCCGTGAGCGAATGGAGCGGTTTTGGCGTCTGTCAGATTAACGTTCCCAACAAAGAGAAATCAACCGGAACATAATTTTAACAACCGGGATAACCGAAGGAGGGCTGCATGGAACAGTACAAGCTATTCATCAATGGTGAATTTGTGGATGCCGCGAGTGGAAAGTGTTTCGAATCGATAGACCCCGGTACCGGGATGCCCATAGCGGAAATTGCCATGGCCGGCAAGGAGGATGCCGAAGCCGCCATAGCGGCAGCCCGGCATGCCTTTGACCGGGGAGACTGGAGTGGACTTCGCCCCGAAGCCAGAATGGCAAAGATGCAGGATTTCGCCGACCAGATTTCTCAGCAGATGCTGCGCCTGGCCGCAACCGAAGCCATGGATTCGGGCCAGATCCTGAAACTGGCCGGTTTTGCGCCCCTTTTGGGTATAGGTTTCGGGAAACGTTTTTGCACCGGGGCGGGAGTATATACGCCGGGAGCCCATCGGTGTATGCGTGGGCATCATCCCCTGGAACTTTCCTATGACCATGGCTTTCTGGAAGATCGCACCCGCCCTGATCATGGGTAACACCGCCGTATTGAAACCCGCTTCCTTAACATCTCTCAGCGCTCTCATACTTGCCGAAGCAGCCAAGGCCGCAGGCATACCCGACGGTGTCCTGAACGTCATTGCGGGTCCGGGGGCGGAGCTGGGGGAAACCCTTTGCACCCATGCTGACGTGGATAAAATCGCCTTTACCGGCAGCACCGAGGTGGGGCGCGAAATTATGCGGATGGCGTCCGGTACGGTAAAGAAAACAACGCTTGAACTGGGCGGCAAGTCGGCCAATGTCATACTCGATGACGCCGACATGGACCTGGCTGTGGAGGGTGCCTGCTTCGGCACTTTTTTTCACCAGGGGCAGATATGCGAATCCGGCACCCGTGTATTGGTTGCTTCGAAAATATACGATGAATTTCTAGGGAAAATGAAAAAACGCGCCGAGGCCTTTCGCATCGGCTACCAGCTCGATCCCACAACCCACATGGGCCCGCTGGTCAGCGAGATACAGCGGGCTACGGTTGAACGCTATGTGCAAATCGGTATCGATGAAGGTGCGGAACTTGTCACCGGAGGGAAACGGGTGGAGGTCCCGGGCATCGAGGGCGGATACTATTATGCACCTACAATTTTTGCTGATGTGGACAATAAGATGCGCATCGCCCAGGAAGAAATATTCGGTCCGGTGGTATGCGTCATCAAATATGACGACGACGAAGAGGCCATCGCAATTGCCAACGATTCCATCTACGGTCTGGGAGGGGGCGTGTTTTCAAGCAATACCGCCAGGGCCGAAAAGATAGCGCGTGGCGTCCGCACGGGGACCATGTGGATCAACAACTACCATATATTTGCTGATTTCTGCCCCTTCGGCGGTTACAAGCAATCCGGTGTCGGCCGTGAACTCGGGATTGTCGGGTTACAGGAATATACGGTGGTCAAAAGGATCCATGTCAGCGCCATGGCCGACCACAAGTCCAACATCACCTTTTCGTTGATGTCGGACGACAAAAAAGTGGCAGGGTTCGGCTACGACTGCCCGACCAGGGTCATAGCCGGGCACGGGTGCCTGAGTTCAATCAGTAAGGCGATGGTGGAAAATGATTGCCGCAGGGCAATGATCCTCACCGATGCCGGGGTTGCCGGGGCCGGCCTCGCTGAACTTGCCAAAAACGCGTTGGGGGATTTTTGTGTAGGTATTTACGACCAGATTCCTTCCGATCCCGACCTGGACGCGGTGGATCGGGCCACGCAAACGGCACGTGAATTAAACGCGGACTGCATCGTCAGCGTGGGGGGCGGCAGTGTTATCGATGCTGCCAAAGGTGTCTGCGTGACCTTGAAAAACGGTGGTAAGGCCAACGACCACCTCAACATGCTGGTTCTCACCGAACCGCAGACCCCGCACATCTCCATTCCAACGACAGCGGGTACCGGCAGTGAGGTGACCAGTGCATCGGTTTTGACCAATGACAAGGCCGGCCGCAAACTGTTTATCGTGGATACGAAAATCATGCCCAACGTGGCCATACTCGACCCGCGCTTCACCCTGTCCCTGCCAAAGGAACAAACTGTAATGACGGCCATGGATGCCATGACGCATGCCGTAGAAGCCATGTCCAGCACCATGGCCAACCCGATCTGTGACGGCATGGCGCTGCAGGCCATACGCCTGATCAATGAAAACCTCCCGGTCGTGGTGGAGGACGGCAGTAATGAGGAGTCCCGGCTGAACATGCAGATTGCCGCCACCATGGCGGGGTGGGCTTTTACCATTGCACAGGTGGGGCTTGCTCACGGTATGGCGCACACTGTTGGTGCCCTGCACCACGTCCATCATGGGGCGGCCTGCGGTATTGTTCTTCCCAAGGTGATGCGTTTCAACGTCGATCATGTGACCGCAAAACTGGCCCAGGTAGCCCAGGCGCTGGGCGTGAATATTACAGGTATGAGTGAACACGAGGCAGCCCTGGCTGCCGCGGATACAATAGAGGCTCTGATGGAGAAGATCGGCCATCCCATGCGGTTGCGCGATATGGGTGTTCCCGAAGACAGCCTGCCGATCTGTGCTTTTCACGCCGTTGTGGACACGGCGGTGATCTTCAATGGGCGTCCTGTGGCCGATCCCAATGAGATTTTAGAGGTATTTAACCAGGCCTTTTGACAGACAACCCTATTCAGAATAAGTGAATGAATATGCCCACAGCGATGTCACACATACGCCGGGTCACATCTTATAAAGGAGTATCCGAAAGGTATACGCGCAAAAAAAAGGCAAGATGGACATGGCTTTCCGCCGCGGTATTTTCGCTTCTGGTGGCCGGGTGCATCCATATCCCGGAGGAAAGCTGGATTATCAGTCATCGCAGTCCCTTGGAGACCAAACGGCAGATCTCTGATTGTACCGGCGCCGGTTTAAATCGGTCCATCCTGCAGCAAGCGGGTGTAGATCCGACAATGTTGCCGCAGACGGTCGGTGCGCCTGAGGTGAATTCTGATGGTTTCAGTTTTGTGAGTTGGAACATCT
>JAFDAT010000274.1 GCA_019313725.1 Deltaproteobacteria bacterium | reverse complement strand
ACCGGGTTGGTTCCCGCAAAAATCAGGCCTTTTATCGGGTAGTTCTCCTTTCCTAGCATGTAGTCTATACTGGGAATCGAATGGCACTTCTGCATCACTTCATAAAAAAGGGGGTAGCGGGCGTATCCCGCCGGGTCCATGGCGTTGAACTGCTCTTTATCGAGCGGATTGAGGTCGCTAACCTTGATATCCCGGTTCCACGGTTCGCCGCCTTCTATATCGATGGCCCCGCAAAGGGCGGTCAGACATGCAATCGCCCGTATGGTGTTAAAACCGTTGACCTGGTGCTCCAGGGAGATCCCCGGGAAACTGACACACCGGGGTAGGCGCTCCAGCATCATGTGCTGCATCTCGCCGACTATTTTTTCCGGAACGCCGGCCTGCTGGGCCACGTAGGTCGTTGTAAACTTTTCTGCATAGGCAGCCAGTTCTTCAAATCCGCTGCTGTACAAGGCAACAAAATCCCGGTCATAGGCCTGCTCGCGGATGAGAAAACGGATCAGGCCAAAAGTCAGAGCTGCATCCGTGCCTGGCCGCAGCTGCAGAAAGAGGTCCGCTTTTTTAGCTGCCACGGTACGCCGGGGGTCCACCACAACCAGTTTGCCGCCCCGTCTCCGGGATTTGTTGATGCGCTGCATGAAAGACGGGTGCGAGTGAGCCGGGTTGGATCCCCACAGGATAGTCATGTCGGCCCTTTCAAAATCCGGCGGGTATGACCAATATCCCTGGCAAGTCTGGTAAGCCATAAGACGCAGTGCAAAACAGACCGAATCGGCCGTGAAGAAATTCGGTGATCCAAAGGCATGGATAAATCGTCGGGCATAGGCTTCCTGCTGGAGAAAACCGATAGCTTCCCCTGTCCAGGCGGACATGGCGCGGGCTCCGAAGCTGTCCCTGATTTCCAACATTTTTTTGGCAATTTCATCCAGGGCCTGATCGTAATCGATAGCCTCGAAGCGGCCGCCTGCCGTGCGCTTGAGGCATCCGGTCAGACGGTCCGGATGATAAACCCACTGCGCTGCCGCACGCCCCTTGGGGCAGACCATACCTAAATTTTCCGGATGAGATTTATTACCGGAAATACGGGTTACCCGACCCTCCTCGACATGGGCATATATTCCGCAGTGCTGGGCGCACTGCCGGCAGAGTGTCGGGATACTGCCGTTATCGATGATGGTCTTGGATTGCATGGGTCGTTCTCCTGCTCCGATCATACGTCAATAACCACGCATCAAACGCGTGCCATCAGTTTCGTGAAAGTAAACAAAAACGTTTAGACGGAAAGCTGTTCCCCTTTCAGCCTCTCGGCAGATTTGTCGATAATCGCATCCAGTCGTTGGATGGCCCCGTCGGGCAGGCGATCCGGTTTGTGGGTAGCCAGAATGTCCAAAGCCTTTTCCACAACCACCTCACTGTATCGTTTGCCGCCATTCTTTTGCCAAATCTCCGGACTCTGACGGTTAATAAAGTGCGGGGTCCAGTGCTCCTCCCGGCAATATTTAAGCGTCTTTTCGTGGGCCAGGAAGTTGCCCCCGGGGCCCACCTCGTGGATAGTATCCAGCCCGATACGGTCTTTGGAGATGTCAAATCCGCGCATGATCCTGCGGACGTAGCTGATAATCTCATTGCACATTACCAGCGAAGCCACGGACCCGACCAGCCCCTGGCCGAGATAGCCCACGTCGTGCACCAGGTTGCAGCCGTCCAGGGATGCCATCATGATGGAGGCCATGGACTCCATGGCAGCCTGCTCATCCAGTGACCCGGCATCGCTGCAGCCGGCCTCGCCCCACACCGGCAGCCCGTAGTAATGGTACAGGTCGCAGCAGGCGGAATGGGTCAGCCGCTCATCCGGGCTTGCATAAACAGTCGTTCCCGTGCGCATGTCCATGGGCGTTGCGCTGAAGCCGGTCACGGCCGGGGCGCCCTTGGCCCGCAACTGCTGGATAACAAGACCGCTGAGGGCCTCGGCATTGGCCACCACGATGGCACCGGCCAGGGTTACCGGGCCGCTGCCGCCCGAAAGCAGGGCCGGTGCATAATTTAAGGGGATACCATTATCCGCACACATGAACAGTTTATCCACGGCGCCGGATGAGTGCACCAGGGGGCTGATGGGTTCGGCATAGTGGATCATGAACGGCTTTTCGCGAAGCCTGTCCGCTCCCCCCAGGACATCTGCGGCCATCTCCAGGATCACGGCCAAATCCTTCGCCCCGCCTGCGGTAAAATAGATGGGCTTGATCGAGTTTTCCATGAGGGCCTTGAATTCAATGATAAAGGCCAAATTGCCGGGAACATCCAGGGGAAATGCATTGGAGGCGATGAAATCGATCTCCCGGCAATAGTCGCCGACAATGGCGGAATCGATGACGTCCTGGAGGCAGGATGCTCTCAATTGACCGGTATTCAGATCCCAGGTATTGAGCAGGTCGGTGCCCATGCCGAAACAGACGTTGGTTCCGCCCAGTTCCATGGCCGGATCTCCCTTGCGGTTGTACACCGTAACACTCGAAGGTGCCAGCCGGATACTCTCTTCCACGAGCCAACCGGGAATTTTAGCGATGTGCCCGCCTCCAACCCGACACCCGGCATCCTTCAACAGCGTCAGCGCCGCTTCATTCAGAACCTTTACCCCGGTATTCTGCAAAAGATCCAGTGTAGCCCGATGAATTTCTCCGATCTGCTCATCCGTCAGCAGCCGGTAGTCTGGTACGCATTGCGATTTGAATCCTGTTTTCATCATTTTTCCTTTTTTTGGTGCCGATAAACAATTTTCATCACGAAAACATTTTTTCCTTTATCAGCCGGGTGAAATGGTCGATATGCCGTTTCATGACATTTCTGGCGCCCTTATCATTCCTGTTCCCGACAGCCAGCAAAAGTTCTTCGAGTTCGTCGAACTGTTCACGGAATTCGGCTGCGGAAAAACCCACCTGGAACCAGTACATGGACATTTTGTAGAGCAGCGACTCGATCATTTGCTTTAGTTGCCTGTTTCCCGAAGCCTGGTAAATGATCTGGTGGAATTCCATATCCAGGTCGGATAATTTTTGTAAAGCCGCCGCCGAATTGTCTTTCACCCGGGCGGCTGATTCAAGCAGACGTTGAAGATTTTCAACCTGCGCAGGTTCGATGTGCCGGGCGGCCAATTCGGCGGCCAGCCCTTCCAATTCCCGACGCAGCTGGATGGTTTCGCGCAGGGTTCTCAAGTCCAGGGTGGCGACCCGCGTCCCCAGTTTTGGTATGATCTCGATGAGGCCGTTGCGCTGGAGCTCCTGGAAAATTTCACGGAGAGGTGTGCGTCCAATCCGGTACTCCTGCATCAACGCCTTTTCATAGAGCTGTCGACCGGCGCCAAGCTCGTTGGTGATGATCCGGTAGCGAAGATTTTCATAAATATCTCTGTTGAGAGCCATGCTCTCCTCCTGAAATGTTTGCTCAGATTGCCTGGCAGGTTGTTTGGCATCCCGCTTCGGCAGGGTTAAAACCCTGTGCTACATCCGCGTACAGCTTTTTTGAAAAACACTTGACAGGCTCACCTCGTCCATATATATATCTTGTATATAACACGCATATCAAGACGTTTGCAAATGTTTTTTTCATAGCCGACCCATTGAAACCAAAGGGGTCGTTTTCTAATGAATCGCAATCAAAAGGAGCTCTCCTGATGAACCCAAATATCAACGCCTTTATGCGTGTCCTGGATGCAAACGACAATTCCACCGGCGGTGGGACGGCTTCGTGTGTAGCCGGAGCCATGGCAGCCGGTCTGGCGGGCATGGTGGCCCGGCTGTCCATGGGCAAAAAAGACCTGGCTCCCCGGGAACACTATGAAGCCATCGCGGCCGAGGCTGAAAAACTCTCCAAAGCACTTTTTGACGGTGGGCACCGGGATGCCGCCGCGTTTGACGCGGTCAGTTCGGCCTACCGGCTGCCCAAAGATACGGAAGAAGCCAAGGCTTCACGCAGCCGGGCAATCCAGGCAGCCATGCTACATGCAGCGAAAGTGCCGCTTACCAATGCGGGGGGCTGCAAACGGGTTCTGGAGCTTTGCCGCAGCCTGGAGGAGAGCTACAACACCAACGCGGCCTCCGACCTTGAATGTGCGGGTTATCTGGCTGCAGCCGGCCTCAATGGATGCTCGGCCAACGTCAAAATCAATCTTCCCTACATCAAGGATCGGGGTATCTGTAACCAAATCGAACGCAAGCTGGAGGATATTTTAGATTAGCTCCCGAGTTGTTGCAGTATTATTGGATTGAGTAATCCAAATCGAAATCGGGATCGCTATCGAAATCGAAACAATAGGACACTTGAATCCCCTCGAATCTTTGGACTCTCTTCTCCAACTAATTGGAGAAAATGAGAAGTATTTACTTTAAAAAATTAAGAGTCTTCGAATAAAAATATATAGGAGGACCTATAATGAAAGCATTAATGTGTGTGCCCAATATCAGTGAAGGTACCGATCTTACAATCGTCGAAAAAGTGGTGGATGCCGTCCGGTCTGCGCCTGGCGTCATGCTGCTCGACTACTCATCCAATGCGGATCACAACCGCTCCGTGATTACCTATATCGGACAGCCGGATCCGGTTGTGGCGGCCACCAAACAGCTGACAAAAACCGCCTTGGAACTGATCGACATGACCCGTCAAAAAGGAATGCATCCCCGCCAGGGCGCCGTGGATGTGGTCCCCTTCATACCCATTCGGGGAATCTCCGAAGAAGAAGCGGTGTCGATTGCCAGGGACTTTGGCCGCTACGTGGGAGCGGAACTGGATGTTCCGGTCTATTTCTACGAGGATGCCGCCACCCGACCGGAATGGAAAAGTCTGGCCAAGGTAAGGACAGGGCAGTACGAGGCGCTTGCCGAAAAAATCCAGAAACCGGAGTGGACGCCTGATGAGGGCCCCGCCAGGTTCATACCCGCAAGCGGCTCCATACAGGTGTCATCCCGTTTCCCCCTCGTGGCCTTCAACATTAACCTGGCCACTACAGATCTCGACATCGCCCAGAGCATTGCCAAAAGCGTCCGGCACATCAACGGCGGATTCAGATATGTACGCGCCATAGGGCTTGCCCTGAAAGATGAGGGCATGGTCCAGGTGTCCATGAACCTGACCCACTATGAAAAAACCCCCATCCCCATGGTGGC
>JAFDAT010000022.1 GCA_019313725.1 Deltaproteobacteria bacterium | reverse complement strand
GAGTTGTCGATGAGCAACAGCAGGTTGGGGGTCACCCCGGCCGCCAGAAAGGGCGGGTCGGCGGCGCCGTTGGTGCAGTCGTAGGCACCCAGGGCACTGCCTGTGCAGGTGACTGTCAACGTCAAAGTAACCAACAGGGTCCATAGAATGGGTCGTATTTTTGTCATAGGCTTCATGATAAACTCCTTCAGGGATCGCAGATCCCTTCTGTTCCGATTACGTGCCGCCACTGAATTCTCACGATGGATTCAGTCTCGAAGTTGCCAAGGTGCTGGGCGATCTGGTCGAAGATCAGATAGGCCCCGCCCCCGGCCGTTGATTTGCCTTTGCCTTCATAGCCCGCCGCTATCTGCAGGGCGCTTCCGGTGCCGAACGCCGGGACACCGCCGATGACGATATTGGTGTGCGGCTGGGTGTCGTCGTTGCCGATGGGGATCCGGATGTCACGGTCGGCATCCGACGGCATGCGGTCGGGATCGAGATCGTTTTTCCAGAAATCGATGGTCTGGACATCGATAAGGCCGCCCCGCTGGGGACTGGCGGTAAACCCCTGGGAGCAGGCAATGTTCTGCTCCAGGAGCTCCGAACCCAGTTCGGTCATGCCGTCCGCCGTGTAGAAGGCCTGTTTGTAGCGCATGTCATTGGAGGCGATCTGGACCTCCAGCGAGGTGGAGCGGGTGGCCAGGTGACCGATAATGGTTAAAAGCGCCAGGATGATAACGGCCACGACCATGGCGGAACCGCTTTGATTGTCGATATGATCTATCGTCGGTTTCATATTTGACCTCTGTTAAAATGTGTCGGCCTTGTAATAGGTGACATTGACGGTTCTACCGGAAGGGCCCAAAGTGACAATGATGTCAATCTGCTTGGTATTGGGGATCGGGTTGTCTGCCGCCCCCACCGTGTAGGCGATGGTGTAGCGGCCTTCGTTCGTTGTATTATCGGCCACGACGTCATAATCCTGCAGCATCAGCCACTCGAACTCACTGGCCATATAATTGGTGCCTTCGGTGATCCTTTTGGCGTTGGAGTTGCTGTTGGTGGCCGTAATCTGCATGGTCATAACCGCCAGGATGCCGATGGCCAGGATGGCCATTACCATGATTACTTCAATGAGGGTGAAGCCGCCGTCATTATCCTTATGAAAATGTTTGTTCATGGTTATTCTCCGGTCTGCAGTCTAATTGAGCCCCATGTTGCGCAGGTTGATCCTTTTTTGCAGCATGATGCGGCGAAAGTTATCGGGAGCGAGCTGCTTGTTGATGAGAATGTTGCCATCCATCGTCATATTATAATATATGGTGTTGTCCTGCACCGTGTACCCTACGACGGGCACCACGGCAGTCCGGGCGATAATGGTTACATTGACGAAGCGGATGTTGTTCGGGTTGGCGGCGGCAACGGCTGGAATGAGCCGAAAGGTGGTGTTCGTGGGGTTTCCGGGCTCGACCCCGTGGTAGATGAAGTCCAGGGCATCTATATTGGCCGCCAGGGTCTGGTTGACCACGGTCCCGGTGGTATCGACGGCGGTCCGCATAATACGGCTGCCGTTCAGGGCGTAGGTGATGGATTCTTCGGCGTCGTCGGTGGCGCCGTCACCGTAAGCCGCTTCATCCGCGGCGTCCGCTCCGTCTGTGACCCCATCGTCATCGTTGTCTTCGCCATCTGCCTCACCGCCGGTGGTGTCCATGGAAAAAGTGATCGTGTCACGGGCGACAGCATCGGGCGTGATACCCGCGTTGGCATCCCCGGTGGGGTCATAGCCCGCCATTCTCAACTCGCGGGTGATATAGTACATGGCTGCCCGGGCATTCTGCTGCATCTCCAGGAGCTGCTGCTGGGTGTTGTGGGATCTCAACTGGTCGTAAAAAGCGCCAATCACACCGGCGACAATCACGCCGAGAATAGCTATGGCGATCATCAGTTCGATCAGGGTGAAGCCTTTATTGCGCGTTAGCTTGGGTGTCATTTGTCGTTTGCCTTTTCTAAATGTATGGGAGCGCATGGATGTCATGGTTGCTGCATTTATGCTTTCAGACGTATGGATACGGGTCACTGAATCCTTTCACTACTGGAGTACGCTATGTCCGCTCAAAAACATCTCCAGAACCTGGGTATTGCCTTTGGAATTCTGCAGCGTCACGGTGCCCACGGCGGTGATCGGGATCCCGCGGTTGTCGAAGGTGACCGAATTCCCGGCAAATCCCGTGTTGACCAGATCGATGCCCGCGGGCATGTTGCGACTCACGACCGTCAATTCTCCGGCGTCCAGGCCGCCGCTGGCGTCATCATCCACGAAGGCGATAAAACTGTCGGCTCCGGTGTTGAAGTTGACGATAACCCTGCGGTTGGTCACGATGGCTTTGGATCTTGATTTCTGGAGTCCCTGGAGTATGTCCTGGGCCCCGGCGGCCAACCGGCGGTCGGGCAGCCAGGAGATATAATTGGGAATGGCGATGGCGGCCATAATGGCAACGATCGCGATGACAACCATCAATTCCAGTAAGGTAAAACCGCTGTTTTTCATTTTTTTCATCATTTTAGCTTTCAGCCATGTTTGAGGGTAAGGAGTGGATATGCTACGTTACGTTTTTTGATGGCGACGGGAAAGTACTTTCATATCCTCATACTGACCATCCGCCAGCCGGATGGGTTCCTTGACTATGGTTGGATACAATATCTGTGCCATCACCGGCACAGCCACCCTTGGTTTTTGAATGGAAGGATGAAAAACAAGTAAAAGCAGTTTGTTGAAAGCGAAAATCCTTGTTGCGAAAATTCGAGTGATCCGTCTGGAGAACCGTGCTGAGCCGTCGATAGGCCGAATTCTATTAAAAAGCTTAAGGGTGCTATTAAAAGTTTTAATACCCCAACTTTTGACATTCGAACCCGGTGGTATTAAACTATGAGAACAGTATTGAAGCCAATAAACGCAAGCGTATCCCGCACGGGGGCTACAGGAACAGGAGGGACACATGATCCAGGCTAAAGATATTATGACATCCGACCCTGTCGTGGTGGCACAGGAGGGGGACATAAGCCAGGCCACCGCCGTCATGATCGAAAAAGGGTTCAACGGGCTTCCGGTTGTGGATGACAGCGGCACGCTCGTGGGCATCATCTGTCAAAGCGATATCATCGCCCAGCAGAAAAAACTGCCCCTGCCTTCTTTCTTTACCTTCCTGGACGGTCTGATCAGCCTCCGTTCCATGAAGGCGCTTGAAAAAGAGGTTCAAAAAATTGCGGCAACCACCGTGGGACAGGCCATGACCGCCAATCCCGTTTGGGTTTCACGCGATACCGGCATCGAAACCCTGGCGGCTCTGATGGTGGACAACAACTTTCACACTTTGCCCGTTGTTGAAGACGGCAGGCTGGTGGGTGTCGTAGGCAAGGAGGATGTCCTGAGAACGCTCGTCAATAGTTCCGAATAAAAACCCGGCCCTCTGGACCCGGGTATCTACTCGCTGCGCCAGTTCAACCGGCCCGACCTGGTGGTCTTGATCGGCAGGTTGGGCTGGGGTATCTCCACGATGGTTCCTGTGCTGGTCTGTACGAGGGCCGTGCTGCCTTCCTGCCGGCCCACATACAGGTTGGGAACTGTGGCCAGCCCTCTGCCGAGGGCAAGACGCGTGGTGATCACGGTCGATCCGCCCCCGCCTGTTTCCGTGCCGCCGCCGGCCTGGGTGGTAAACACCGCTTTATGGAAGGCCGTGCCGGTTTGGTAGTAGAGGCCGTACAGAAAGGCCTCGCCTTCGGTCTGGCAGATATCCTCAAAGGGTTGATAGGTGGTGAAGTTCAGCACCCCCCCCAAAAGGGTCCCTTGTCCCAGGTTGCGTTCCCGGGGTGCCTCGAAAGCCAGTACCCAGCCGTCGGTTCCCGTGCAACCGTTGTCTGCATCGCATGTTCCCACGATATGGTCCCGCAGATCCTGAAAAGTGGTCACACCGGAGGGCAGACAGTTGGAGCTGTCCTTGCAGTTCAGCTGTGCTGCGGATCCGTGAGCGGCTGCTTCAACGCCGATCCGATCTACTTGTAAAAGCGTCCTGGAACCGGCATTGTTGCCGGCCGGCGGTTTGGTTGTGGACGGTGTGTTGGCAATCTCCTCCCAGGTAAACGCGCCCGTGTCGGCGTCCACTGGTTCCTTGAGACCGAAAAAGTATTCCTGGGCATTGCTGCCGGGGTCGGATTTGTCTTTCAGATCAAAAAAACGGCCGGTTCCGAAATATACCCAGTAATAGGTTCCGTCGAACCCGATGCTGGGCGCCGCAGTCACCGGGCGCCCGGTGTTGATCATGATAGCCGGATTGTTCCAGCTTTGGGGGTAGTCTCCGGTCGTCACCCAGCGGTACATGCGTCCGTTCCAGGCACCCCAGGTGCCCTCGATGGTTCCGAAGTAGATGGCATCGGTTTTGTAAAGCGCGTTGAGATCGTAGTCCACGATGGCGGTTCCCGAAACGAATCCGTTGGGTGATGTCGCCAGGTCGAAACTGCCGGCCGACGCATGGCTAATGGCTGTCGAAACGGGAATCCTGAAGGCCTGCCCCGCGTCCAGCTCTTTGAGGGGAAAGACGCCGATTCTGGCATTCTGGCTACTGAAACCGGTGGGATCCGTAGGCCCGCTTCCCAGGATCAGGAACCAGTCAGACCCGTCTGCGGTGGTCTTGATGGGAACCACTGACGGCATGGCGACGGTATAGGCCAGATTGACGCTGGTAGATGGGTCGTAAGTCGTTTCGCCCAGCAGTCTAGGCGGGTTTTCAGGATCGGAAATATCGAACACCATGTAGGCTGAGGTGAAGATTCTTTCATCGGCATACGCTGTCGGCGATATATCGGCAATGATGTCCCGGGCCGCAACCCTGTCACCGCCCAAACGCATACCCACCACCAGGATGGTGCCCCAGCCATCTGTATGCCCCAGGCTGTCCGGTGACGAATCGAAGATCTGGACATCGAACACCCGGGGCGCCAGATCCACATAATAGGTGTGTTGGTAACCGGTTTGGGTCAGGGACCTGAGATGTGGCAGCAGGTTGTAAGGTATGTAGGCCCAGAGTTCCGCACCAAGATCGGGCCCCGTGTCGGAGAATATACCGGCAGCCTGGTTGTAGCTGCGCCAAAACTTTTTATTGGCTTCGTCATAGAACCCGCCGTTGACCGCATGCACCATGCCGTCGTTGCCGCCGAAATAGATTACCTGACGCCGATGGATGTTGGCTTCCGCAAAGGCCGCGTATTCATCATCATCGTAAAGAAGGTGGTAATTTTCACTCGGTTCGGCAACCACCGTCGGGGTGGAATGAATTATGTCTCCCAGTCGCCAGGTAATGGTTGCAGGGTCCCCGCTTATGGAGAAATTGCTTGGTGCGGTCACCTCGCGAGGCCGCAGGGAGTCGTCGGCAAAATTGTCGAGGCCCCGGATCCAGCTGATAATATCGTTCACCTCATCAGTGCCGGCGACAGCGAAGTCAAGCGGGATGGGCGCCCTGTCGGCTGCGATTGAAAAGTAGGTGTTGGTCCAGTCGCGGAGGGGAACAAAAGGCAGCACTTCGTCGTCGGAAACCGCACCGTCGTTGTCGAGGTCGTTCCAGGTAAAAATATAGCGTTGGCTGATGTCGGAGATAAAATGAAAACGATTGGTGTTGATATCCGCTTCCGGGATGGCTGCCAGCCACGCCGCGGCGGACCAGAGATAGTTTGTCTGGCCCAGAGATCTGGAAATACTCTTGCAGGTTCCGTCTGAGGCCAGGACCTGATTGCAGGTTCTTGTTTCCCCGGTATGGACATCCCGGTAGAGATTCACCTGTTGGTCTGCGGCGTTCAGGCCCTTGTTGCCGTCCGTGTCTTCGAACAGTCGGCCGTGGGTATCTATTAAAAGTGCGGTCACGTCGCCGATCCAATCCACCCGGTGTATGGGGGTAACACCGTCACTGCCGGGCGGGCCGTCAACGCTGGGCCAGAAATGGGCCTGGTAGATGGCGCCTCCGCCTTTGCGGCTATGCGAAAAAAACGAAGCTGCAGGGCTCGCAGCCGTTCCCGACCGGATGGTGTCGAATACGGATTTGAGATCGGCACGGAAATCCTGCGGGTCATCAGCATAGTAGGGTGCGCCGCTGCCGCCGTTGGCGGCAGCCTCGGCCAGCAGTGTCGCCGGGGCACACTCACCAGTGCCCTGTAAACTCGCCTTGCCGGCCACCACGAAATAGGTCGTGATATTCTGAAAATGTTCTTTGGCATCGAAGGGGTCTTCAAGGTGAATGTTGCTGCCGCTGAAGCCGTAGGCGGTGATGTCATCCAGGAAGGTGCCGCCGTACAACCCCGGGCACCCGCTCATAGGGTCAGCGATTCCATCGTTTTGTCCTTCCACCGCGGCGAAGGTTGTCAACGTGGGATGGAGGTCAACGGTGGATGCGCCATCGGTAATGACCAGGATGTTGTTAGGCTGACACCAGTCTGTGCAGGGTGCCGTCGCAGTGCTGAAATCGGAGATATTGATACGCATGTCAGGCCGCTGGGTATAGTAGCCGATGGCAATGAAAACGGTCTCGGCCAGTGGCGACCATGTATCGGCCTGCATTGCATTGATCCGGCTGACCATGCGGCTGATATGGTCGGGGCTGCTGTCCGCGATTTCGATGACAACTCCACCGCCGTCCTTGCCGGCCGCGGAGCAATCATTCATGGCCATGTCCAGCAAAAGATCATCTTGAGATGCCGCATCCCATAGGGAGCATTCGCTGTGCGAGCCGTCATCGTTGAAGTTCATCAATCCCATGCGGAGTTTACCGGCGATTTCATGCAGCAGACCCCGGGGCGGCTTGCTTGCATGGCGAGGGTCATGGATCACGCCTTTCATCACCTGCAGGGGCGGGCCCAGCTGCTTGTCGGCCTGGATATCGGTCAGCAGGGCCGGCAGATTATACAGGTTGCCGGTCAGCGGCATCCGTCCCGTGGGGTCCGCAGCCCTGGGCAATTCAAATGGCAACTGATTGTTTTCCATGCAGTTCTCAAGAAGGTAATACAATGAATCCAGACTATTATCCGGTAATGGCATGTTGTCGAATACCGCCCGGCACGCCGTGTCGTTAAAGCCGGTGAGTTGGGGCCTGAACAGTTCGATGGCGGTGGTAGTGTCATGACTTGAAACCGTCCGTATGCCCAACGGCAGGATATGTGCAGCGCCCGTATCCACACGCCACACGCGCGCCTGCCGGATAAATCTGGTTCCGGGACAACCCCGGCCTTCGGAAGTCAGGGTATGATCCTGATAATTGAATTTTCCGCCGGTCAACACCTGTTTTTGAATGTCAAAACGGGATGCAGAGGCCCAGTTGAGAAAATTCCCCCGGGCTTTGATGTCAATGGATCCGTTATTCAACTGGAGGCAGAGATCTTCCGGATTGTCCCTGGGGTATGTATATGCGGGACCGTTGGCTGCTGAGCAGGCGGTCGGTTTCGAGATCGCTTCGAAGCGCGTTCCGGCGGGGGTGTATGCGTACCAGTAATCCGTCCCAAAATAGCCGGCATATTGGCGGGCCTGTTCGTAGCGGGTGGACTCAGCCGGGTCGGCCTCCGGGTCATCATGGCAGCCGCCATTGTCGGGCGTGTAGGCAAGATCCAGCATACTTTCAGAATTATCTATTACGATCAACAGGTTGGGGGTGATACCCGTAGAAATAAAAGCCGGGTCGGCATAGGATTTTATGGGCCCAACCGATGACAGGCCTGTAATAGCGAAAATGTATGCCAGCAACAGCCAGGTGATCAAGGTCGATGGCACGCATGCCATTTTGGGGATGTGTCTCACGATTCACTCCTTCAAGGGCTGCAGGTTCCTTCTGTACCGATGACATGCCGCCACTGGATTTTGACGATGGCCTCCGCATTGAAATAACCGCGGTGCTGGATAATCTGGTCATAAACGATGTGGGCACCGTGCTTGGCGGCTGACCTGCCGGTTCCCCCATACCCGGCAGCCGTCTGCAGGGCATTTCCTATGGATAATTCCGGGGCACCGCCGATGAAGACATTGGTATGCGGTTCACTGTCATCGATCCCGATGGGTATGCGCATATCCCGCGCAGGGGGATTGTTATGGTTATCTTCTGCGGTCATTTGTCCGGGATCAGGTTTGTTTTTCCAGAAATCGGGTGTTTCAACCTGGACCAGGCCGCCGCGTTCGCTGTTTTCGACAAATCCATTGGGACAGGCGATATTCTGCTCGAGGATTTCAGATACCAGTTCGGCGACGCCTTCAGCGGTATAGAAGGTCTGCCTGTGGCGCATTTCATTGGTGGCCATCTGGACTTCGGTGGTTGTTGTCCTTGCTGCCAGCAGTCCGACCACAGTCAGAATGGACAAAATAAAAAGGGCCAGGACCATTGCCGAGCCGTGTTGACCCTGTTTGCGGTCTGGGTGCTGCTGCATTTTTATCCTCGCTTTAAAATAAATTGGCTTTGTAGTAGGTTACCGTGATCGGCCTGCCGGCGGGCGCATTCATGGTGACCGTGATGTCAATTTTTTTGATATTGGCGACAAGTGTTGTAGAAACGGTATGTTCGATCAAATAACCGCTTTCGATCCGGGTGGTTGTCTTCCCCGGCGTGAGTTCGGCGCTTTCGTAGTCCATGGAAATCAGTTTTTCGAACTGGTCGGCCAGCCGGGTAGATCCCAGCATGATTTTGCGTGCATTGGCATTGCTGTTGATGGCGGTGATTTGCAGGGTCATGATGGCCAGAATTCCGATAGAAAAAATTGACATTACCATCAGAATTTCAATAAGGCTGTACCCGCGGCTGTCAGCGACTGTTCGCATTGGTCTGGTTTTACGGATCCGTTGATGCGTGGTTTGGAATGTCGGTTTCATCGAAGCCCCTGGTTTCTCAGTCTGATTTCGGTGGACAACATGAGTCGGCGTATTCTGTCAGGCCTGGTCTGTTTATTGAGAATTATTTTGCCCACCTGATTGCGGTAGATGGTGTCGTCTGTTTCATGAAACCTGCCGGCGGGGGAACCGATCCCTGACCGGGAAATAATGGACACTTGAACAATGCGTATGTCGTCGGGATTGGCCGTTGCCCCTGCGATGCTTAGGTGACAGTTGTTTTGGCAGAGCGGGTCTTGGGAATTCAGTCCGAAATACTCAAAATCCAGCGCGTCGATATTGATGGCCAGTGTTTGCGGCGACCCGCCGGCGGAAGCCCGCGTTAATTTGCCGTCTTTCAGGGCGTACGTGATGATTTCATTGGCACCATCGGTGGTCCCATCACCACAGGCCTCCTCTTGACGGTTGTCAGCAACGCCATCACCGTCATTGTCGATGCCGTCGGATTCACCCCCGGTGACGTCCATGGAAACGGTGACGGCATCATGACGGTTGGGCACCGGCCGGATGCCGGTACCGGCCATACCGGTCGGGTCGAAACCGGCCATTCGCAGCTCTCTGGCCATAAAATGCATGGCTGTTCTGGCATTCTGTTGCATTTCAGACACTTTTTGCTGTCGGCTGTGTAATTTCAACTGTTCATGAAAGGCAGCGATGATGCCGGACATCATGATGCTGAAGATGGCCATGGACACCATCATTTCAATAAGGGTAAAGCCTTTGCAGTTCATAAATGGCGTGCCTTTCACTATTTATACCCAATCCTTTTGGTAATAATGGGTGAACCCCGGCACCTTGCTTAACGGTGCAGACCTGATCCGGATCGGCCTGTTTCCTTTTTGGCGCAAATCAATGCAGATTTCAATCCTGGTTGAATTCTAGTAAAATACGGATTTAAAATAGGTGTTTAGGGCCAATGTAACAAACTATGAAAGTTTGTATTGAAATGTTTTGTCGATCCTATAAAATAGAGGCAGTAAAAATGGATAAAGTATCTGTCGGATGAACGTTCCGATTGGCCGACACCATTTAAAAATTCAATCGGAGCACGTGTTGACAGCCGGATTTGCAGAATAACCCATAGGGGGAACAGAGATTGCATTACTCACCTCCGCTAACGTCAATGATAAGGGGATAGGATGTCTAAACTCGTTACCATCGAAACCGAAAATCATGTAGCCCATGTCAAATTGAACCGGCCTGAGAAATACAACGCGCTCAGCGCCGGGATGTTCGAAGCCATCGTAAGTGCCGGAAAAAGTGTTGCCGCCGACCATTCTGTCCGCGCGGTGGTACTCTCAGGGGAAGGAAAGGGTTTCTGCGCCGGACTGGATTTTGAAAGTTTCATGGCCATGGGGGAAAAGGAAAAAGAAGACGGGATGGCGTTTTTCAACAAACCAGACGGCAATCCGGCCAACTATGCCCAACTCGTGGGCTATATCTGGAAACAGGTTCCGGTTCCGGTAGTGGCTGCGGTTCACGGGGTTGCCTTTGGTGGCGGTCTTCAACTGGCCCTGGCGGCGGATGTCCGCCTGGCGGGCAGGGATGCCAGGTTTTCGGTTATGGAAATCAAGTGGGGGCTCGTCCCGGATATGTCGGGAACGCAGACCCTGCGGGATCTGGTCCGTCTGGATGTGGCCAAGGAGCTGACCTATACGGGCAGGATCGTGGGCGCGGAAGAGGCCGCCGAGCTTGGTCTCGTCACCAGGATCTGCGACGATCCTCTCAAAGCCGCTCTTGAAATGGCTGCTGAAATTGCCGGCAAATCACCCGATGCCATTGCTGCGGGAAAGCAGCTGCTCGATAATGCCTGGCACGGCAGTTCAGCCGACGGCCTGGACCTGGAGGCCAATCTGCAGAAAGGCATCATCGGTCAAGCAAACCAGGTAGAGGCGGTGATGGCCAATTTTGAAAACCGGCCGCCAAACTATAGTGACCGAAAATGAAACCGGCCACAAAAAATGAGGGTGGGTGGATTAGGCATGGGCATTGAAACTGGAGACCAGCTTGAAAATTCATTGAAGGGGCAATTTCTGATCGCCATGCCGAAGATGGCGGATTTCAATTTTTCCCACACCGTTACCTGCATATCGGAACACACCCGCAGTGGAGCCCTGGGCATCGTCATCAACCGGGTGCTGCCGACTGTTTCCGGGAAGAGCATTTTCGATGAGCTGAAACTGGAATGCGCCTCCGGCAGTGCGTCGATCCCCATACACATCGGCGGGCCTGTGCACGCCAATGAAATATTCATTCTGCACGGGCCTCCCTTTTCATATGAGAGCTGCCTTATGATTACGAATACCCTGGCCATGAGCAACTCCATGGATATCATCACGGCCATTGCCGGGCGGAAAGGACCGGATTCGTTTATTCTATCCCTGGGATGCGCTGGATGGGGCCCCGGCCAGTTGGAGGACGAACTCACCCAGAACGCCTGGTTGACTTGCCCCGTGGAAGAGGGCATCCTTTTCAATGAACCCGTTGAATCACGTTGGGAGGCGACGGTAAAAATGATGGGAATAAACCCGGCGCTGTTGTCGAACACACCGGGGCATGCCTGAAGAATATTCGCCTGTCACATCCCGGGGAATATTTTTATAGACACTTGAGATAGCGTAAAGAAATTTAGGGTGAACGGGGGCCGGTGCCGAGATTGGGCTAAAAGACAGGGTTAAGAGGTCTCTTCGGAATTTGAAAAATACGGGGCAGGAACGAATGCGGATGTGAAATACCGCCAGCGGCAGGGTAACGCGCACATATTCAGCGCTGTGAATGAAATCGGACTATGCCTGTTTTTTTGCCTTGGGTTTGGGTTTCTTTTTTTTGAGGCACACCTTGTCTTTCCTCACAAAGGCGCAGAGTTTCGGATTGTAATACTCCTTGCAGTTCAAGGGATTGTAAAGCGGGCACTCCGGATGTTTTTCTGACATATAAACTATTTTCCCTTCAACCTGGTAGTCACAGGCATACAATATATTTTTCTTGTCAATGACCATAACATACATTTCAGGATATTACAACCATAGGGTATTTTTCCGTTTTTCTGCCCCGGGCAATTCGTTTTGACAATCCTGAGGTGCTGAGGTAATAGGATTCTTGAAAGACCGAAACCGTGAACCCGGACAACTATTTTTTGAACAATTTCCTATGCCATCTTTTGAATCGCTGAAAACCGACCTTCAACAGATCAATAATGATCTGGACACATCCATCGAAACGGTCCTGGCATTACCAGGGATGCCCACCGATACGTTTCAAGCCTGGAGAGATATCTGTGCGGCCATCGACCAGCAGGTGGCCGAGGATGTGATTCGCGTGGCGGTCGTCGGTGCCATCAAGTCCGGTAAAAGCACTTTCGTGAATTCCCTTTTCAAAGCGGATTATCTTAAAAGAGGCGCCGGCGTGGTGACGTCTATCGTTACGCGGGCACGCAACGGCCCGTATCTCAAGGCGACACTTTTTTTTAAATCATGGGACGAGATCAATGCGGACATGCAGCAGGCCATGGCTTTGTTTCCTTCTTCCCGGTGGCAAACCGGCGATGACCGGTTCGACATCCGCAGGGGGAGAGACCGGCAGGAACTATCTTCAGCCCTCGGCTCACTTAAATCAGAACTGCTTATTTCCGACGGTGCTCGCAATGTCAACAGCATTGTCCTGGATTCCTATTTAAATGGCTATGATACGGTTCAACCCATCATGGTTTCCGACCATTTAACCAAGGTTTTTGAAGACGATGCCTTCGACGGTCAGCAGGCTTTTGCCGGTAGTGATGCGCTGGCCGTCTATCTCAAAGATATCGAACTTGAAATCAACAACGGCAGCCTGGACACCAATGTCGAGATTGCCGACTGCCAGGGGAGCGACTCTCCCAATCCGCTGCATCTGGCCAAGATCCAGGAATATCTGTTGCGGGCCCACTTGTTGATTTACGTTATCAGCAGCCGGACAGGGTTGCGGCAGGCGGACATCCGTTTTATTTCCATGATCAAACAGATGGGCATCCTGGAGAATATCTTATTTGTGGTCAACTGTGATTTCAGCGAGCATGAAACCGTGGAGGATCTGACTGTCCTGGTGGAACGCACTGGCCATGAACTGGCCATGTTGAGACCGCAACCCGAAGTTTTTGCCTTTTCATCACTACTGAACCTGTTTCGTGCAAAGCAGGGCAAAAACAGCGACAAAGATGCCCTGCGGTTATCCCAGTGGACGAAGGAGGAAGCCCTTACGGCATATTCTGATCAGGCGTCGGAACGCTTTATTTCGAATTTCCAGCGCAAACTGATTCGGGAGCGATCCGCCCTGTTGCTCACCAACAATGTGGAGCGCCTGGGCGTTATCTCTTCGGGGCTGGAGTACTGGGCAAAGCTGAACCGTGATGTGGTCAACGGGGATGCGCGCAGTGTAGATCAGATTCTTGAAAAGATTGATTTCCACCGGAAGCAGATGGGTAAAATCGCATCGCTGGTCAAAAGCACCCTGGATGGTTCTGTTCAAAAAGTCAAAAAAGAGATTAAAACCAATATCGACCGTTTTTTTGACGCCCGCTACGGCAGCACCATGAAGCAGATCATCGACTACATTCGGACTTACCGGATGCCTTTCGAGCGCTATGAGGAGAACCTCGAAGCATCGGGATTTACCGACACACTCTATCTGGTATTTCAGGATTTCAAAGAGTCCCTGGATAAACATCTGGCGGAGACCATCAATCCGCAGATCATCAGATTTGTTCGGCAGGAGGAGGCACGGGTTGCCGAATACCTTGAATCAATCGCCGGTCCTTATGAGACCATGGTGCAAGAAGCCATGGCGGATTACAACCACAGCATGGAACAGCTCGGCATCTCCCTGAACGGTGGGGACAATGCGGAGGAACGCAAAAAAAACCTGTCCGCCAGGCAGCACGGCAGCGACCTGACACTGCCCCCGTTGGATACAACCATGCGCTACTCAGCCCGCATTAAGACGGAAGCCGTGGTCAAGCTGGGTGTTTATTCACTGGAAAATATTTTCAGAAAATTGCTGAAAAAGAATTCCGGCGGCGGCATTCAACAAAAAGTCAAAGCCTTGAACGATGGCGTTAAACGCATGAAACGTGAAACCGAACGGTCCGTGCTGGCACACCTGAAAGACTACAAGGAGAATATCAAGTTTCAATACATGTATAAACTGAGCAGTGCCATGGCGGAACATCTCTACGGGGTACTGCTGGAGAGTTTCGATGCCTACTTCAGCGATATTTCCAACATGGTCGCTCTGATCAGGGAAGAGCGCATCGACAAGAAGAGTACACTGCAGCTTCTGGAGAAGATGGGAACCGATGCATCCATGGCCTTGGGGAAAATAGATCGCCTGCGGAACAAGATCAGAATGTCGCAGGACGATGAACCTGAGTCGGCCTGACACTACGGTTTCATCAAGGGCTTACATCAACTATCTATACGCCAACCATGGGGTAGGTTCAGAGGATTGAAACAGGGCAAAAGCCCTGGCCTGCACCGTCAACACACTGATTGCTAAAGGAGGTACGAAGATGGCGAAGAAATCAACCAGGATCATCGCGGTGGCCAATGAAAAAGGGGGGGTTGGTAAAACCGTAACGGTCATTAACCTTGGTGCTGCTTTGTCCCTGATGGGGAAAAGAGTCCTGGTTGTCGATGTAGATCCACAGGCCAACGCCACCAATGGGCTGGGAATGGCACCGGGTCCAGACCAGTTGAACACCTACGATATGATAATGAAGCCCGGTGAAATAAAAGCAGAGGATGTCCTGGTGGAAAGCCCCTGGAAGGGGCTGCACCTGATTCCTTCACACGTGGATCTTTCCGGGGCGGAAGTGGAACTCGTGGATCAACCCGGGAGGGAAAACAGGTTGAAAGATGCTCTGGCACCCATCGCGGGCAGGTATGATATTATTCTGCTGGACACGCCTCCGAGCCTTTCCCTGTTGACGGTCAACGTGTTTACCTGTGCCGGGGAGGTCATCGTGCCCTGCCAGACGCACCCCTATGCGTTCGGGGCCCTTGAAGAACTTTTCGATACGATCGGTGCGGTGAAGGATGCCATCAATCCGGGACTGGCGGTTACGGGTGTACTCGCGACCTTGTACGATCAGCGGACCCGGGTCAGTCATCGGATCCTGGAAAAGCTGAAAACCGACGAACGGTACCGCAGTCTGCTGTTTCAGACGGTTATCAGGGCCAATACCAAGATCGCCGACAGTGCGGATGCCGGCAAACCGGTGGTATTTTTCAGAACCACCAGTTATGGGGCCCTTGATTACAAGGCGTTGGCGCAAGAACTGCTGGCCTAACGGCTGTCATTACACCTGCGACTGGTATTTGCCCTTCGGGCGTCATTTGGCCTGCGGCCGTAATTTATCCTCCGGATGTCATTTACGCTTCGCGTGATATTGATGTTGCCGAATCGAAATCGGGATCGCTATCGAAATCGAAACAATTAGGACACTTGTCGTAGTGAAACGAAGATCCTGTCATTGGGGGAGCCTTGGCCCCTTTTCTCCAACCGCCCCTTCAGTCTTCCACCTTTAACCCAAAGGAAGGGCGAATAACCAATATTCAATAACGAATGATTAATGTCCAAATGCAGATGGTAAACCTGATCATTGGAAAGCAGATAGCAAACCTGATCATTGGAAATTGGATATTGATTATTGGATATTTAAAAAAAGCGGATTGCCAATCCTGCTTGTGGCTATTCGGCATTCGATGTTGGACGTTCGATGTTCATCTTTTCCGGTTCATCCGCATTCCGCCTACCGAACCTTGGTCCTGTATAGTCTCAAGCTGTTGGAAACCACGCTGATACTGCTGAAAGACATGGCCAGGGCGGCCATGATGGGGTGCAGTTCCCTCAAAAAAATCGGAAAGGAATGAAAAGGATAAAGGATGCCGGCCGCAATGGGGATCAGGGCCAGGTTGTAAAAAAAGGCCCAGAACAGGTTCTGGTGAATGGTTCGCATGGTGGCCCTGCTCAGTCTGATGGCCCGAGGAACGGCTTCGAGGCTGCCGCTTGAAAGGATGACCCCGGCTGTTTCGATGGCTACATCCGTGCCGCTGCCGATGGCCATCCCCACATCCGCCTGGGCCAGGGCCGGCGCGTCATTGATGCCATCGCCCACCATGCCCGTCTTGCGTCCCTGCTGTTGCAATTTTTTCACGGCAGCCGACTTGTCTTCGGGGCGGACTTCCGCATGTACCTGGTCGATGCCGACCTGCCGGGCAATCGTTTTGGCCGTATGCATGTTGTCACCGGTGAGCATGACAACTTTGAGCTTCATCCGGTGGAGTTGCTCAATAGCCGCGGCGGAGTCAGGTTTAATCCTGTCGGAAACCGTTATCATGCCGGCCACGTCAGTACCGCTGGCAACGATCATGACGGTTTTGCCTTCTGCCTGGAGGGCCATGATGGCATCTGCAGATGCATCCAGGGTTTTGGCGATAACCGGATCGGATTCCCTGAACCAGTTGGGTTTTCCAACCCGAACGGTTGCGGTTCCGATGGTGGCTTCAACCCCGCGTCCGCCAACGGCCCGGAAATCGTGCAGGTCGGCGAGTTCGATGCCGCGGTTGTGGGCTTCGCGGACGAGGGCCTTGCCCAGGGGGTGCTCGGATCCTTGTTCCACGGATGCTCCCAGAGATAGAAGCGCATCAGGGCTGCTGCAGACGGGTTCAGCGGGCAATATGTCCACAACCGTCGGTTTGCCAAGGGTAATTGTGCCGGTTTTATCCAGCAATACACTGTCGATTACGGAGGTGGTTTCCAGGGCTGTGCTGTTTTTAAACAGAATTCCGTTTTCAGCGCCTTTTCCCGTTCCGGCCATGATGGCCGTGGGTGTCGCAAGACCCAGGGCGCAGGGGCAGGCGATCACCAGTACGGCCACCATGCGGATCATGGCCGGTACGAAATCTCCACCGATCCACCACCAGAGCAGAAAAACAATGCAGGCAATCGCAATGATGGCAGGCACAAAAACAGCGGCCACGCGGTCTGCCAGGGCCTGGATGGGGGCCTTGCTGCCTTGGGCCTCCTGCACCAGCCTGATGATCTGGGCCAGGGCTGTGTCCTTGCCCACCCGGGTGGCCTTGAACTTTATATAGCCTTCGCCGTTGATGGTGCCGCCCACTACCGGGTCTCCCGGTTTTTTGTCTACGGGCAGCGGTTCACCGCTTAACATGGATTCGTCAACAGCCGAGCCGCCTTCAATGATATCACCATCTACGGGGATGCGTTCACCGGGGCGCACCGCGACCACGTCATCAACCTGTACCTGGGTGAGGGGGATTTCCATTTCGGTCCCATCCTTTTCCAAGTTTTATAAGGGTGATAATCACGGCAGATGTCTCGAAGTAGACATGTGATCCCAGGGTAGGGGCAATCAGCAGGCAGGTTGAATAGACATATGCGACCGTGGAACCCAGAGCCACCAGCACATCCATGTTGGCGCTCCGGTTTCTCAGGCTTTTGAACCCGCCCACATAGTAATCCCAGCCGGTGTAAAACTGTACCGGTGTGGCCATGGCGAAAAACAGCCAGTTGACCCACGCCTGGTGGCTCCACGCACCGACAAGCTGAAAGTCCCGGGCCATGCTCAGCACAAAAAGAGGCAGGGCGAACATGACCCCGACGGTGAATTTCCGGGTTTGGATCCTGATTTCAGCGTTGCGGGCAGCCTGCTCCGCATCTTCCCCATGGGCATCGTCCTGCGGGATGACGCCGAAACCCGCTTTGGCCACCGCCGCGTGGATGTCCTCGAGGGATGCAATTCCCGGAACGTATTCCACGGATGCGCGTTCCGTGGCCAGATTCACCGAGGCCGCGGTAACGCCGGGAACCTTTTTGTTGAGAGCGCGTTCGATATTGGCCGCGCAATTGGCGCAGGTCATGCCGGTTACAGCGAAATCGGTTTTGGCTTTACGAACGGAAAAGCCGGCATTTTTTATTTGATCGGCGATGTCATCCAGGCCGAGTTGCTTGGGGTCATATGCCACGGTAGCCTGTTCCGTGGCAAAGTTGACGCTGACACGCTGAATGCCCTGCTGCTTGCCGACAATACGCTCGATGTTCATGGCACAGTTGGCGCAGGTCATGCCGGAT
>JAFDAT010000021.1 GCA_019313725.1 Deltaproteobacteria bacterium | reverse complement strand
CAAAGGCCTCGTTGATTTCATAGATCCCAACCTCATTCAGATCGACTCCGGCAAGCTTCAGCAGTTTGGGTATGGCGTAGAGCGGTCCTACACCCATCTCATCCGGTCGGCAACCTGCGGTTGTGTAACATTTGAATTTGGCCAGGGGTTTGAGGCCCAGTTCTTTTACTTTTTCCTCGCAGGCGATGATGGTAGCGGCCGCTCCGTCGGTCATCTGGGATGAATTCCCTGCGGTGACGGATCCGGTGGCGGAAAACGCGGGCCGCAGTTTGGCCAGGCCTTCCACGGTTGTCGATTCACGAATCCCGTCATCGAAGTCCTGGATAAAGGTTTCTTTCTGGAAAGTGCCGTCCTCTTTTTCCTTGAAACGAACTGCCGGCGTGGGCACAATTTCGGTGAACTTTTTGCCGGTCTTGGCCGCTGCCGCTTTTTTCTGGGAGTTGTAGGCGAATTCATCCTGCTGTTCCCGGGTAACATCATAACGGTTGGCCACGTTTTCGGCGGTCAAACCCATGGAGATGTAATTTTCGGCCTGGGTTTTGGAAAATTCCGGGTGGGGTCTGGGTATCGAGCCTCCCATGGGCACATAGGTCATGGATTCCACGCCGCCGCCGATGGTAACGTCAGCCCAGCCGGCCATCACTTTCAATGCGGCCAGAGCAATGGCTTCAAGTCCCGATGAACAAAAACGGTTGACCGTCGCGCCGGTGACTTCAACGGGAAAGCCGGCCATCTGGGAGGCTACCCGACCGATGTTCAGTCCCTGCTCCGCTTCGGGGAAAGAGCAGCCGATCATGATGTCATCGACATCTTTCTTCTCCAGGTTAGCGGTTTTTTCCATGGCGGACCCCAGAATAAAGGATAGAAGATCATCGGGACGCGTATCGCGGAAGGCACCCTTGCTTCTTCGGCATCCCGGCGTCCTTACGGAAGTTACTATATATGCATCTCTCATCGTGTGTTCCTCCTTGAGTGGATTCGCCAGGCGAATCCGTTAAAAGCGGCGTTGCCGCTGTTGTCTGCAATCGAGTCCTCTGCAGATCCAGGGGACCGATACTTTAGGTGTCAGCGTCTCTCAATTCCTGAGGGGTTTGCCGGTTTTGAGCATATGGTCTATCCTGGCAATGGTTTTTTCCTCTTTGAGCAAATCGACAAAGGCTTCTCTTTCAAGCGTCAGTATGACGTCTTCGTCGATCATGCTGTTGCTGCGCACAGCTCCGCCGCTCATCACGTAGGCGATTCTCTTGAGTACAAAAGCATCGTATTCGCTGATATAATGCGCTTTCTGCATGTCGGAAATCTGGGCGTTTACCATGCCCTGGGCAGCCTCGCCAAGAACTTTTATTTTTCTTTTGGCGGGTGGCGTGTAACCCTCGTCCACCATTTTGAGTACCTCTTTTTTTGCCTCGCCGATAAGGTAGTCCTTGTTGAATACGATTCGATCGACAGAGCGCAGGAAACCGTTGGCTCTGGCTTCGGCAGCCGACATGGAAACCTTGGCCATGCCGATGGCCATGAATGCGGGGATGAAAAAGCGGGTCAGGTCAGCATCGGGGACGGCATCGGGAATGGAGGCTACGAAATTTCTCCACAGTGCAAGGCAACCACCGCCGGCCGGCAGGAGGCCGACGCCGAACTCCACGAAGCCCATGAACAGCTCCGTGTGGGCGACGATTTTATCCGACGCCAGGCAGACTTCGCAACCGCCGCCCAGGGTCATTCCGTAAGGTGCGGCAACGACCGGAAAGGCGGCGTAGCGGGCTTTTGCCAGCCCGTACTGGAGTCCCTTGATCATTTCTTCGATTTCTGAAAACCGGCCCTGGTCAACGGCCGCTCTCACCGCGGAGAGATCCGCGCCTGCAGAAAACGCACCGGGCATTCCGCCAGCCTGGTTGCCGAAGACAAGGCCTTTGCCGTTGGCATCGACATGGTCCAGCGCGTCATGGATGGCGGTGATGATCTCCTGGTTCAGGGAATTCATTTTCGTGTGAAATTCCAGGCAGGCAACACCGTCGCCCAGGTCGACAAGCGTGGCGGAAGGGTTGGACTGGATCACCTTGCCGTCGGCTTTCAGAGCGGCCAGGGTGATGATGTCGCCGCTTTCCTTCACCGGTTTGTAGTCCTCGTCGGTGAAATCGAAATAGAAGCGTTGGCCGTTTTCAGTTTTGAAAAATGACGTATGGCCGGCTGCCAGCATGGCTTTTACATTGCCGGGTACAGGCAAACCGTCCTGCTCCATTTTCTGGACGGATTCGGCCACCCCTATGGCATCCCAGGTTTCAAAGGGGCCCATTTCAAAGTTAAAGCCCCACTTCATGGCGTTGTCGATTTCAACGATGGTGTCGGAAATTTCGGGAATCCGATTGGCCGAGTATATCAGGTTGGCCGCGGCGGCCTTCCAGGCAAACCGGGAGCCTTCCAGGGTGGCCGGGTCGATGACTTTTCGGATTTTTTTCCACTCGGGCGTCAGGTCGGTTTTGTAAAAACCGGCGCTTGTTTTTTTCCCGAGCAGATTCTTGTCGATCATGCGGGACATATAGTCGGGAATGACAAAGCTGTCCCTGGATTCGTCGTCGGTAACCAGTTCATAGGTGTTCCCGGCAACATGACTGAGAACATCGAGTCCTACCAGGTCGGCGGTCCTGAACATGGCGGTCTTTGGGCGCCCAAGGGCGGGGCCGAACAGTGCATCGACTTCCGGAATCGTCAGGCCGTCCTCAAGCATGATCTGCATGGCTTTGACCATGCCGTGTATACCGATACGATTCCCCACGAAGTTAGGCGTGTCTTTGGCCCATACAATGCCCTTGCCGAGAATGCGTCCGCCGAAGTCCGCCATGAAGTCGAGGACTTCCGGTAGTGTTTCTTCTCCGGGTATGATTTCGAGTAACTTCATATAGCGCACCGGGTTGAAAAAATGAGTCCCCAGGAAATACTGTCGGAATTCGGAACTCAAACCTTTTGACATGGCTTCCAGGGGAATGCCGGATGTGTTGGAGGACACGATGCTGCCCGGTTTTCTGATGCCCTCGATGCGCTGGAACAGGTCGTGCTTTATTTTCAGGTTTTCCACGACCACTTCTACAATCCAGTCACAGGTCGCCAACTGGTCAAAATCATCTTCGAGGTTGCCGATTGATATCAGCTCCGCATCCTTTTTCTGCATGAGAAGAGACGGTTTTGACACCATGACTGCATCCAGCCCGGCTTTGGCGATTCTGTTGCGGGCCTGCGGGTCATCTTTTTCATCATTTTTCAGGTCAAGGGGGACAATATCAGGGAGCAGGGTTTTAATACCGGCACCGGCCAGCAAAGCGGCTATGCCGCCTCCCATGACACCTGATCCGATGACTGCCACTTTTCTGATTTTTCTGTGCATACATACCTCCTGATTCGGGATAAATATAATAATGAATGAACATTCATTTATTTCCTACAGGTTCATGCGCGGGTTGTCAAGGGAAATACACGGGCATTGAAAGAATGGAGAAATTTTAATTAAACAATGATATCAACTGGTAAGGAAATGTTATTGACGTGGCATTAGATTTTATTCGGAAAATTTTACTATTTTTTAAATGGGGCTATGAATGAATATATATTCATACATATTGCCGGGTGTTTTTAAGTGGCTGTGAGCATGGTCTTCAATCAGCGTTCTGCTTATTTCAAGATACGAGCGAAGGCGGGGGGATGGGGGATGGTACGGGAATGTCGCGAGGGTCCGGATATGTATCACGAAGGTCGAACCAGTTGTCTACCTGGTAGGTAAGGTGCAGCATCCGTTCATCCATCAATTTTCTGTACTGTTCTATGACTTCTTTGGACGCATTCTCGGGTACGTGGATCGGCTCGTGGTCGATAATCATGACAATTTCAGAAAAGGGTTTGGGGATGATGGTGCCGTCCCAACTTTTAAAACGGACATTGGGGCGGGCATACCAGACCTGGGGTAAAAGCGGTGCTCCTGTCTTGGCGGCAGCGAGTACGATGCCCCGTTTGGACACATGCGGGGGGCCGAGCGGGGCATCGACCGCAAGTCCGCCGGGGTTGCCCTGGTTGACATAGTCGACAAATGCTTTCAACCCCAGGTGACCGCCCTTTTTCCTGCCGCTACTCCCCCGGGGGGTATGATAGCCGAAGCGGTGCAGAATCGCGGTGATGATTTCCCCGTCGCGGCTCCGGCTGGACATGATCGCGCCTTTCCTGTTTCGATGGAAATAGACACTGAAAAAAATGGAACGGTGCCAGGTGGAGCCCAAGACTTTCCCGTTGTTTTCAGTCAATATGGCATCCAGGGTGTCGAACCCGAAAATATGCCGGCGACAGGTGAAGAACAGCAGGTGCAGCAGAGACCAGGCCAGAAGGCTTCCGACAAATGCGGCCACTTTGACGGTAATGGGATGCCTTATGATTCTTTTGGTTAAGGAGCGCTTGGCCATGAATGTCATTGTAACGGCTGCGGCCCGGAAATACAATAAGTAAAAGAAAAGGCAGCCCAACCGCTTTTGCAAGCCGGTCGGGCCGCCTGTTATGACTGAGTATCCGTCTGAAACTACCCCTTGGGTGATTTCCGCCGGTCAATGGTAGTCCGTTTGTAGCCTACGCGGAAAGGGCCTCTGGGATGATTGAGCAAGTTGATAATAATTAAATGGCGTCCTGCAATTTTTTACCGGTTGAAAATTTGACGACGTTTTTACCCTTGATTTTGATAACTTCGCCAGTCTGCGGATTTCTTCCTTTACGCGTTTTGCGGTAGACCTTCTTGAAGGTTCCGAAGCCAACGAGGGTGACTTTGCCATTACGCTTTTTCAAGGCTTTGGTAACGCCTGCGGTGAATGAATTCAACGCAGCCCCGGCTGCAGCTTTGGAAATGTTTGCATCTTTTGCCATTTGTTCAATCAATTCTGCCTTTGTCATCTTCTCCCCCCCTTGTTAAGTGTTTGTTGATGTTACGAACGGACATCAATTAATCGCGATTTATAGTAATAAAGAAAATGAAAGTCAATAGGTAAATGCTCATTTATAGGGGTTTTAAGGGAAATCATTCTGTAAAATGAATGCCGGCAGGCCTTTGCGAAAAGCGCAGCCGGTTTATCAGCGGGCCATGCACCTCGCAGGCATCACACGATCAAGCCTTGATCGATCCATTGGTATCGGAAATGATGCGTTCACCGATTTTTTCGGCCGAGAGGCCGAACAACGCATCGATCTCGATTTTATCGATGAGGTGGTCTTGCCACTCGATACTGTTTTCCTGAACGATGTTTTTAATGTGCTCATACTTACCGCCCAAGGCTCTGACCTTGACATCCAGGTCCACATTGCTCTTGAAGACGATGTTGAGCAGCAGCAGGTTTTCAATGATGTTCCCGCCGGAAGACATGGCGGGGATTACCAGGATGGAACGGCCATCCTTGCGTCCCTTGCCGATGTAGACGTTGCCCTGCCTGACGATGATCCGTTTCGTCCCCTTGAGGGCCGTGTCTGTTTCGACGCGGGATGGAATCGGTTTGAGCACTCCTTTTTTAACGACAACCGTTATGGTCGTGTCCCGGGTGGGTTCGCCCAGCAGGTTCAAATGATCGATGTGGTAGAGAATGGACCCCTCGATGTGGGCAATAATCTGCTGAAGATTTTTAAGCACAAGCACATTTTTGTTGGTCAGTTGGGAAACATTCAGCCCATCTTCCGCCAGCAGGTCAAAGAGAAGTCCTCCAATTTTTTCACTGATCCGGCTGGTGCCCACGGTGACTGTTTTTGCCTGGTGTTTGATGGCATCGATGGGACGGGACATGCTGTTAATGGACTCGCCCAGATATTCGAACAGGGTTTTCAGCATGTTCAAAGCGGTTCCCTTGACAGCGAAATCAATTTCAAAATCGGACACGGGGAGTCTTCCCGACAAATATTTCAATAGCAGGATCAGGTCGGATGCCCTGGCTATGGAAAGCGGATAGTGTTTCTGCCGTCTTTTTGCCCTGAAAGCCTTGTAAAACACGGCCACACGTTCCCTGAATGATTTTTCCAGGATAACTTCATATACATCCAGTCCTTCCCGGGCGCGGTCTTCAATGCTTTTTTGGGTCTCCTTTCGGAATTCGTCGAGAAATTTCGAACCTTCATTGATGGCCAGGGCCGCATAGTAACCCCATATATGCCCCACCAGGGTGTTCACTATCGGGGCAAGGTGTTCGCTGATCACCGGGACATGGAAAATGTCTTCCGCATACGGATCGAACCGCTGTTCTCCCGCATCCGCTATGACGACGGGTGTGGCTTTGTGCGCTTTGAAGATAGCCGTGTCCTTGATGATGTCGCCGATAACGGTATCTCTTGATCCTGCTGCACAAATAATGATGAGGGGTTCGGAGGACAGGTCGATGTGCTTTTTGTCTTCAACAAAATCCGAGGAGATGGTCTTGTAACAGAGTTCACTCAGTTTGATGCGTATTTCGTCGGCCGAAGCTTTGTTGGAGCCGCTGCCGACGGCAGCCCAATAAACTTTCGTGGCGGCTAGTTTGCGCGCAGAAACGGCAATTTCTGCCTGCATATTCAGGATGGTTTCCATATGGGCGGGAATTTCAAGAAGGTCGGCAAGTTCCTGGGATACGAATTCAGTACCTCTTTTACCCGCCAGGTAGGCAATGTGCAGACCCAAAAGAGCGCCGGCAACAATCTGTGAATAAAAGGCCTTTGTGGAGGCGACCGACATTTCAAGGTCACGGCCGGTGCTTGTGTACATCACACCGTCCACCTTGAAGGTGAGATCTGAATCTCTGCGGTTTACGATGGCCAGTGTCGCTGCACCTCTTTCCCTGACCATGTCAACGGTACGGTTGGTGTCCGTAGTCGTTCCGGACTGGCTGATGGCAACGATAAGCGTGTCGGCCATGCTGTCCGGTGCATCGCTTTCTCTGAGTTTGGAACCGCTCAGCTCCGAAGCCTTCAACGCGTCGATGTATAAAAGCGGATCATTCAAATAATAGTCCAGGATGTCTGCGCAGACTTTTGCCGCTACACCGGCGGTACCCTGGCCGATGAAAAAGATGCGTTTGATCGATTTGTCGGCAATGGCTTCAGCCAGCGACACCGGCAATACGCTTTCATCCAATGCCGTTATGCGCCTATCCGGTTTTCCGTCAACGGATTTCCAACGGTTGTGAAGTGTTTTTTCCACCGAACGCGGAGACTCGGAGATTTCCTTCAGGAAATAGTGGGGAAAATTTTGTCGGTCAATGTCCCGCGAGGTAATGTCGGTGTGCTTGATATCGCGGTCATCCAGTTGAACGGGGGTGCCGTCATAGTACATGGCTGTAATGCCCCTGACCCCACCGGATGAGGCCTGGTCCAGTATGAAAATTTGGCCCTGGGTTTTGCCCTTGGTACCGTCCACGACCTTTTCTCCATCCAGTCTCAGATAGTCGGATGTCTCCTCGACGAACCCGTACACCTCGGAGGCCGGCATATACATGTCCTCGGAGAGTCCGATAAATATGGCCTGCCCGCTGCCTTTCTGAGCAAGGAACAGCTTTCCCGGGGCAAGATCGGTGTGCATGCTGATGGCATGGGACCCTTGAAAGCTGTTTACCGCCAGGCGAAAAGCCTCCTGCACGTCGAATCCCTTGCGGACATACTGTTCGATCTGCAAGGGTATCATTTTGGTGTCTGTAGAAATTTGAGCGGGCATGCAAAGGCCCTGATTTTCCAATTCCGCTTTCAGGTCGAGGTAGTTATCAATATCGCCGTTGAGGCAGGCATGGATGATGCCTTCTCTTTGAACGTCTTCTCCCGCCAGCATATTATCTACAGGGTGACAGTTGGCCTCGCTGATTTCACCGATAGAGGCCCAGCGTGTGTGGGAAGAGATCGTGTAGCGGCTGCAGGAGCAGGTGGCCAGTCTCTGGAAGATGGCATCTTTTTTTATCTGTTCACGGATATAAGCGACGTTGTCTCCCAAGCTGCCGATTTCCGCCGCAATTTTATAGGTAAAGGTAATCGAGGCCGGTCCTGCCGCCTCTCCGGGTCCGGGTGGAAATACAGTGATGCCGTTGTTGAGCAAGACCATTTTTGATGTTCGTTTTTCGAGTGCAGACAGGAGATCATCCTGTTCCAGGACATTCTGAAACGCCAGGAACGCATCTTTTTCGAGAATGAACAACAGCGAAATCCCGGCTGAATCCCGGCCCCGGACTTCCAAACGGTCAATACTGTTGAGAACCGCATTGATTTCCTTGAAAATTTTAACGGATGTCTGGTTCCGTGCCGCCGGAGGATAGGTGACGAGCGCTTTTGTCCTGTCGATATTATCTTGAATTTCAGCAGTCAGGCACCAGTGGGCGTCTTTCAATTTTTCAAGCCCGGCCGATATGAGCTCCACAAATTCGGTTTCGATATGCCCCATGCGGTCCAGGAGGACGCGTTCCTCGTTCTGGATCAGGGCCGATACCTGTCCGGATAGCTCGGTGAACTGGCCCCGGTGTTCTTTGTTCATGAAAAGGTCGATGAAAGCGGGCGAGCGTTTCAGCCCTTTGGTGTCGTTCATAAATTGATCCAGGGCTGCCCCGCCGTTCAGGTAATGGTCCGGCAGGGACAGGTTATGCGCTGCACAGTTGCTGAAGCTTCGATCGGCTATTTGGTTGAATTGCATCTGAAGCGCGGTCAGACCATCATCCTTGGTCCATTCAGCCCCTGATTTTAAAGCAACGATGCCGGCCAGTCCGCAGTGGAAGGTTGCCCTGCGGCAGGGAAAAAAAACAAGGGAATCTTCCGGCACGGAATTCAGGCTGCGTCCCAGATAAAGCTTCAGACGGAGAAGGTGACTCAGGCCTGTGGTTAATGCGGCAGCAAAGTTCATGGCATAATATCCTTTTTGATTATCTGGTTTCATCATCTATTTGATTGTCTGGTTCATCGTCTGGTTCATCATCCGGGTGACTGTTTTTAAATCATCGGGGGTGTCGACACTGATGCTGGAGTGGTCGGTAATGACGACATGGATCGCCATTTTGTTTTCCAGCAGTCTCAGCTGTTCAAGGGATTCAATCCTTTCCAGACGGCCCGGGCCCAGTTTTTGAAAGGCGCGCAGGGCTGCCATCCGGAAGGCGTAAAGCCCGATATGTCCGTAAAAAGTCTGCGCTGCGTCTCCGCGGTAATAGGGAATTTTTGATCGTGAGAAGTAGAGGGCCTGACCATTTTCCGCGATGACAACCTTGACGCGGTCAGGATTGTCGGCTTCTTTGCTGCCAATTTTTTTTGCGAGGGTGGTTATCTGGATTTCAGAAGCGGAGAAGGGGGCAATCAAGCGATCGAGCATGTCGACCGCTATCAGCGGTTCATCACCCTGGATGTTTACGACAACAGCATCGTCGGGGACGTCCAGGGCATTGGCAGCCTCCAGGACACGGTCCGTGCCGCTGGGGTGGTTTGCATCCGTCATGAGAACCGGAACCAGAAGGGCTTTTGCAGCCGAAAAAATGCGTTCATCGTCCGTGGCCAGCACGATGCGGGAAAAATGATGACATTTTTCAGCCTGTTTGTAGACGTGCCAGAACATGGGTTTGCCGTGGATTTCCGCCAGGGGTTTGCCGGGAAATCGTTTGGAACGATAGCGTGCGGGTATGATGCCGTAACAGTCCGGTAATGCATTCATTTTATTGTTATAAGTAACTCATGATCAGCTCGCAGGCGGTTTTTGTGCCCCCCTGCCGTTTGCGGATGTAAGCTGCCGCCTTGCTTATTACGGTCTTCTTTTCTTCCGGGCGGGCCATGTCCGTAGCCATGCATTTCGACACATCCTGCCATGAATCCGCCTGATGTACAAGCCCCCGGGAGATTATTTGAGCGCCTATCCAGGCAAAGTTTTTCCAATGCGGCCCGATGACCGGCGTCACACCGGCAATGAGCGGTTCCAGGAAATTCTGCCCTCCCAGTGGCGCCAGGCTGCCGCCTACAAAGGCGGCTGAAGCCCGCTGGTAGGCCGTGTTCAATTCGCCGAAAACATCCCATAGTATAACCCGGCCCGCTTTGACCGGGGTCGTGATGGCGGAACGAAGCTCCCAGCTGAGATCAAGCCGGTGGAGCACGTCCCGCCAATGGGGAACCCGGTGCAGATGACGCGGGAAAAGACCGATGACGGCATCCGGTTGGCGTGCGTTCAGATCGCACAATATCTGTTGCACGTCGGTTTCCTCCTCCCTGCGCACCGACCCGAGTACGGCAAAATCCACTCCGCGTTCGACAACGGAATCGAAGGTGCCAAGGGCGTTTCCGGTATCATCGGTTTTCTGGACACGGTCAAATTTTATATTGGGCATCGTGGTCACGCCGCTGTGGCCAAAAAGTGCGGCAAAACGGCCGGCATCCTCCTTCGAGATGGCCAGTATTCTGTCAGGCCCGATGGGAGGCCAGACAGCCGGCCATATCTTGTAACGGGAAAAGCTTTTTAAGGTCATCCTGCCGTTGACAATCACCGTCGGGCATGCGTGTTGTTTGAGTGCCAGCAGCAGACCGGGCCAGATTTCAGTTTCGAGCAGCACCATGACACGAGGGTGGACCCTGTGCACTGCTCTTGCCATGAGGGAAGGCATGTCAAATGGGAAATAGGTGACCTGCGCTTCGATGTGCCGGCCATGGCGGTTGATATCCGCAACCGCAAGATCGAGGATTTCCTTGCCCTGGAGCGTGTTGGTGGTCAGGACCGTGTCAATCCGGCGCGGACCGGGAAGGGACTTGAGCAATTCCCAGGCCAGATACGCTTCGCCGGCCGAGGCCGCCTGGATCCAGATATCGGCATTGCCTTTCAGCGGGCTTCTGAGGATACGGTTGTTAAAGCCTACGGATAGACGCCGGTTTTTGCGCAGGACCGGCAGGGCTATGCGCCAGAGCATATCGTAAACCGAGAAAGCCGCTTTTTCAACCGGCCTGATGGCTGCGTACCTGTTCATCGTTTTCGCTGAAATAATCATGAAAATGTTTTCTTATGGCCATACGTGCGTATTGGCCGGCGCGGATGCCGATATATTCTTCATGGGCGACAACCACGGAAATAGCCAGCTTTTTCCCGCCTTCGATTTCTTCGGCAAATCCTACAAACCAGTCAAACCGGAGGTCATGCTTACGGTTGAAGATGGAACCTGTTTTTCCACCGATGCTGAGCCGGGAGAGTACGCGGTCTTTTTTATACCCTTTGAACGTTTTTCTTGCCGTGCCGGAACGGACGGTGGCTTTCATCATGTCATAGAGCACCAGGGAGGTTGCCGGCGAAATAGCCTTGTTTACGGATCGGGGGCCGCTGCTGTATACCGTGCCGCCGGATTCATCCAGGATCCGGTCAACAACGGTAGGTTCGACCAGTTCCCCCTGGTTGACGACCGCACCTGCCAGCAGTACACCGTGAAGCGGGGAAAGGGTTGTGCTGTTATTGAATCCGCAGGCAATCTCCGCCCAGTTGTAGGGGGCATCCTGGATGCTGAGGTGGCTGGGCGGCACATCGATTTCAAAATTTATTTTTTGGTTGAATCCGAAGTTCTCGGCATATTTTTCGAGCTGTGTTTTGTTGAGGTAGAGCATGCCCAGTTTTCCAAAAACGGGATTGACGGACCGGGCAAACGAATCCCGGAAGGTGATGTGGTTGGTATACTTGTTGTCGGTATCCTTGAGCTGGCGTTTGTAGAGGGTGTGGGCGCTGCCATTGAAGCGCAGCTTTGAAGCGGATGTTAGACCACACTGTTCCACTGCTGCCGCTGCGGTGACAATTTTAAAAATGCTGGCTGCCGGGTAATTACTGTCGAGGCAGGGATCGAGGTCAGGGTCCTGTTTGTTGAATCCGGAAAGTAGAATGATTCTGCCGGTTGAAGGCTCTGCGGCAACGATGCCGATGAACCGGGAATTGACACGATCCATCTTCTTCAGCATGTAGCGTTGCAGGTCGGGATCGAGGCTGGTGTCCACCTTCAGGTTTCTACCGTCTATCTCCATGGAAAAGCTTTCTTCACGGAGGTTGACGAGCATCTCCGGCAGGAGAAGACTGCGGGCCCGTTCCTTGTCCTGAAGCGGGTCCGGTATTTCCGCTTCTAATTGCCTGTCCGTTTCTGAAGCGGCGTGGGGGGGGGCTGAACGGTAAAGGGCGAATCCGTTGACGGAGAAGAACAAACCGCAGGCTCCCAGACTTACAGCGGCGATAACGAGCAACAGTCTGAGCGTGGTTCTGGCACGTTGCCGGCGCTTCAGGGGCTGCTGCATACTGGCCTGGTATGCTCGCCAATTGTTGCCGGTGGTATCACGATTCCGGTTGTTCAGCAAATAAGACATTATTTATTCCAGTATTAAAAAGCGGGTCCTTGGGGACCGTCGTAGATCCTGCTTTGCGGGGGTCAGAGACAATTGGTTCTGCCAAAAAAAAATACAAAGTGTCAAGTGATCTAAAGTTGATGAATCACGACGTTCTACCGTTCTTGCGCGAACCATGAAGTTCCCAAAAAACAGTGCAATCTCAGCTGACCGGCGTTCCAGGGGCGACTTTTCTTCCAGGGGCTGCAATGCTGGCTCCCTGTTGGTCGACAGCCGCCAGCACCATGCCATTGGATTCGACGCCCATCAATTTAGCCGGTTTCAGGTTGGCAACGACGATGACTTGCCGGCCGATAATGTCTTTCGGTTCATAGCTTTGGGATATTCCGGCAACGATGGTACGTATCTCCCCCATGTCTACTTCGAGCTTGAGCAGTTTTTTTGATTTTGGGATGGCTTCGGCTTTGAGAACCGTGGCGACACGCAAATCCAGCTTTCCAAATTCATCGAAAGAGATCTGCGGTTTGAGCTTGGGGCCTTTGGTCACTGCTTTCTGCTCATGGGCATCGGAACGGAGCTCGATCCGCGGGAACAGGGGGGTGGATTTTTCAACGCGATTCCCGGTCGCGGTTTCACCCCAGGATTTGAGGCGGTCCAGACGAAAGAACGGCCCCGCATCCGGATTCAGGCCGAGCTGGTTTTGGATGGTGGCCGCAGTTTGGGGCATGACCGGATAAATGAGGCCGGATATAATCCTGATGCCTTCCAGCAGGTTGTACATCACTGATTCCAGTTCGCCCAGAGCCGATGGGTTTTTTGCCAAAACCCATGGTGCTTTGAGGTCAATATATTTATTCAGCCGGCCGACGAATACCCAGATGGCCATGGTAGCTTTGTGGAAGGCGAAGCCCTGCATATTGGCTTCAAACGCCTTGACGGCAACCGCTGCCTGCTGCCTGACGTCGATGTCCGGTGTGTCCTTGAATTCAGGATGGAACGCCGGGACAAGGCCATTGAAGTATCGGTGGATCATGGCGGTAACACGGCTGACCAGATTTCCCAAATCGTTGGCAAGGTCCGCGTTGATACGATGGACCAGCGCCTCTTCGTTGAAGCTTGAATCCAATCCGAATGCCATTTCACGCATTAGAAAGTAACGGAAGGCATCCAGCCCGTATACATTTTTTAACTGCAGGGGTTCGACCACATTGCCGAGGCTTTTGGACATTTTGCTCTGGTCCACATTCCAGTACCCGTGAACATTCAAATGCTTGTAAACGGGAATCCCTGCCGCCTTGAGCATGATGGGCCAGTAGATGCCGTGGGGTTTAAGGATGTCCTTGGCGACAATGTGCTGCGCCACCGGCCAGTATTTTTTAAATCGTTCACCGTCCGGGTATCCCAGGGCGGAGATGTAGTTCAGGAGAGCATCGAACCAGACATAAGTGACGTATTCTTCATCGAAGGGAAGGGTGATTCCCCATGTGATACGGGATTTGGGGCGCGATATGCAAAGATCTTCCAGGGGTTCGCTGAGAAAGGCCAGAACTTCATTGCGGTAGCGTTTCGGGCGGATGAATTCGGGGTTGTTTTTGATGTGGTCAATCAGCCATTCCTGGTACCGGCTCATTTTAAAGAAATAGTTGGCTTCCTTTACGATGTCGGGAGCAACTTCGTGGTCCGGACATTTCCCGTCCACGAGTTCCCTTTCGGTGTAAAAACGCTCACAGCCGAAACAATAGAGCCCTTCATATTCACTGAAGTAAATGTCGCCGTCGTCGTAGATTTTTTGAAGGATATGTTTAACAACCGCAATATGCCCGGCATCGGTGGTACGGATAAAATCACTGTTGCTGATGTTGAGCTCCGGCCAGAGTGCTCTGAACAGACCGCTGATGTTATCGACGTATTCTCTGGGCTCCAAGCCCTCCTTTTCCGCTGCTTGGACTATTTTGTCCCCGTGTTCATCGGTTCCGGTAAGAAAGAAGGTTTCGCACCCGCACATGTCGTGAAACCGGGTGACAACATCGGCAACAAGCGTGGTGTAGGCATGCCCGAGATGGGGTTTGGCGTTTACATAATAAATGGGTGTCGTGATATAAAAAGGGGTAGACATCTGTTCTCCTATTTGCCGAGCGCTTTGATTTCATTTACGCCCAGTTCGATTTCGGAACCGCTTTCAAGCCGCACCGAAATCCGTCGGCCCAGGATATTGTGCCGGATAACCTTGCCTTTTTCGCCCTGAACCTGGATTTTTTTACCGACTTTCGGGAAACCTTCCCTGAGTTTTGCATAGGTCTTGTTTTCATAGGTGAGGCAGCACATCAGGCGTCCGCACTGTCCGGAAATTTTAGTGGGATTGAGGGAAAGGCCTTGCTGCTTGGCCATCTTGATGGATACGGGGTCGAACTTTTCGATAAAGGCGGAACAGCAGATTTCTCGGCCGCACCTGCCGACACCACCGCACATTTTTGCCTGGTTGCGGATGCCGACTTGGCGCATTTCTATTCTGACGCGAAATTCCTTGACCAGTTTTTTGACGAGTTCACGGAAATCAACCCGGCCATCGGCAGTGAAAAAAAAGGTCAGCCTGCTGGCGTCAAAAGTGCTTTCCACCGAAAATAAATTCATTTTAAGCCCGGATCGCTTGATGCATTTCTGACAGAATTTATAGGCGCATACTTCCAGGTCAATATTTTTGGCCCTGCGGCGGTGGTCATTTTCACTGGCAATACGGGAAACTTTTTTCAGCGCTTTGCCGCGCGGCTTTTTTTCCATGGGTGCCGGAGGGATGGCCACGGTTCCAAACCCGAGGCCTTTCTCGGTTTCCACGATGACGTGTTCACCCTGTTTGAGCACAAAAGCGCCACAGTCAAAATGATATATCTTTCCGGCCGGTTTGAATCGTATTCCAACAATTTTTTTCATATGATCGCATCAGGCAATTTCAAAAAAAATAAAGAAATTGCAGTTTGATTGGTTTTATAAATTCATCATCATGACATCCAATGTCAGCCTGATGTTGGCATTAGCCTCAATGTTCTTTTGGGCCGCTTCCAGCACATCTATTTTGGAAAGCAGCTGCGGTGTCCTGTAGCGTCTTGCGGTCTGCCTGATCCGGTCAAGCTGGTCCTTGTTGACGACCCTGTCCGAATCTGCTCGTACAACCGCCAGATCCCTGAACCACGATTTCATGAATTCCAGCGTATCCAAGATCGCTTCCCTGTCCCGGGCAAGTATTTCCGAAAAAGCCAAGGACAGGACAGCCTGTCCGGAGTCTTTTTTACCCGCGTCTTGAGGTTCGACAACCTGGAGAATCCATTGGCGCCGGTTTACCCAATCGGTGTCGGCCAGGCTGTCCGCTTTTCCGAAACTCCCGTTGGCAAGTTTACCCAATATTGCCGCCTCTTCGTGGGGCACGCCTTTTTTTTCAAGATGGGTCACCACGGAATGTTCAGGAATCGGTTTGAATTTTACCTGTTGGCAACGCGAAACGACGGTGGGCAGAAGGCTGTAGGTGTTGCCGGCCGTGAGGATCAGGAAAGTTTTTCGCGGCGGTTCTTCAAGCAGCTTCAGCAGTGCATTACCTGCCTTCGGATTCATGGCCTGGGCCTGGTCGATGATCACCACCCGTTGCCTGGCCTCATAAGGTTTTACGGCAAGCATGCGGCCGAGATCACGAATTGCCGCAATCTTTATCCGGGATTTCTCCGGCGCTACCACGATGATGTCAGGGTGATGTCCCGAGGCTATTTTTTTACAAGGCCGGCACTTCCCGCACGGTACCACCGCGTCGTCTTCCGCCACGCCCTGCTCATCGACCCTTTGGCAGTTGAGAGCCCCGGCAAAGGTCAGGGCGGTCTTTTTTTTACCGATACCGTCAATTCCGGTAAAAAGAAATGCGTGGGGAATGTTGCCGCTTCGAAGCAAACCGGTGAGTCGGCGAACAGCCGTTTCCTGGTTGCGTATGGCTGAAAAGCCGGTCGCAAAATTAATAGTCAACCCGCTCCTTCAGTTCTTTTCCCGATTTGAAAAAGGGCAGCTTTTTAGGCTGTATGGTAACCTTTTCTCCCGTTTTCGGGTTTCTGCCGACATAACTTTTATATGTTTTTACATAAAAACTGCACAAACCTCTGATCTCCACACGCTCCCCCCGGGCCATGGCCTCCGCCATGTAGTCGAAAAATATCTGTACCACTTCAGCGGCTTCGGATTTCGAAATATGGGTCTCGTCTTTCAATACGGAGATGAGTTCCAGTTTGTTCATGTATCCTCCTTCCCGAACAGGGTGTCGTCACCTTCAACCCTATAGCTGCTTCAACCTTGTCTGCCTTGATCTGAAGCCTCCGGTTTTTACAGCCTTGGGCTCAATGCAATTCCCTATTATTTATTAATTGATGAAAAGTCAAGTAAATCAGCGTTTGCCGGTACCGCCGGCGGGCATAGATCAGGCCATATTTTGATCTGCCGTTCAGGCGAATAATTTCGGAACCGGTTCGATGTCCTCCTCGTCAACCTCCACACCGGCAGTCTGTCCCAGCGTATCGACATTAATGATGACCCGCCCTGTACCCCGGTAACGCGTAAACATGCCCACGATCCCGGCAAAGATGCCGCGGACAACCATGACCTTGTCGCCTTTGGCGAGTTTATGCCCGGTTTTGATCTGCGCATCGGTTGCCACCAGAATCTGAAGCGATTCTATCGTTTGCGAAGGTACGGGCACGGGGCCGTCCTTGGTTCCCACAATACGTACCGCACCGATTGTTTTGACGATTTCGATGTGCTCCCGGGGGTCGAGATCACTTTGCACAAAAAGGTAGCCGGGGAATACCGGTACACGGATCATCAGTTTCCGGTCTCTGCGCCGGCTTTTCACCTGCACCTTGGGCAGAAACACCTTGAACGATTTTTTTAACAGGCCGTCATTGACGACATTTTCGAAGCGGCTGCGGGTATGGAGCACATACCACTTTTTTTCCAGTTGAGCGTGATTCATACGATCCTTATTAAAATCTTGAGGCGACATCTTTATGCTCAACCCCGCTTCCGAATCCCCCGAGGCCGTTAAGGTGTATCTGAAATGAGTAGAGGATTTCATGGACGTCCTTGATATAGCGCAGGTCAAGGGACCAACACTGGGCACCGTATAGTATTCCGAAACTGGTTTCAAGTTCCTTATCCGTATACAGGTCATATTCGTACCGGGCGATCAGAGAAAGGGGGCGCGTTACCTTGAGAAAGCCTTCTGCTGCAAAGGAATTGACGCCGTCCTGGCTGGTGTCATTTGTTTCCCGGGTGTAGCGGTGCTCAATCGCAAGGCGGTCGTTGCGCCGGTCAAAAAAACCGGCGGCGATGTTGTGGCTCACCGGTTCATTGTCATAGACGGACCAGTCCACATTGGTCGAAAGCTTGAAATAGCGTTCGGGGGTAATGTCCAGCCGGGCATAGACCGGTGAAAATGGTTCACGGGTCTGCCCGTTTGTCCATTCCAGAGGGTCGTCTTCGTAAGCCTCCCTAAAATCATAGCTCTGGCCGATGTCAAAACGGGCCACCTGATGGTATCGGTATACTGGTTTTCCATCCTGCGGGCCGGTGTTGCGGAGATCCGGCCGGCGTAAAACGAAAAGGTTGGTAATGGAATAAGTGACCTGGTTTTCCGCTTCGATCCTGTCGATGCTGTCAAACTCGGGATAGTCAGTCTGGTTATAGTCGGGGATATAGCTGTAGTTGACCCGGGGGTTCAGGGTATGTTTCATCCGGTTCGGGCTGGGATTGCCTCCGAATATCCTGTATATTTCCGATGAGAGATTCATACCGATGTCAAACATCTCCCGGTGCTGGAATTCATTCGCTTCAGAATTCAGGGGTGGATTTTCATATGCTTGCACATTCCAGATCGTTTCGCGCAGCCCCAGTGACGGTTCGAAGGTAAAGTAATGGCCGAGATCCAAGGGCAGGTAGGCACGGGGGTGCAGGTCGAATCGGTGATCCTGGGTGACGCTGTTCGTCGTCGTGGTGGTCTCCCTGTAGAAATGGGTGTACTCCGAATCCAGGTCAAAGAGAAACGGCGTGTTTCCGAGAGCCTGCTTCGAGCCTTTGAACTGGACAAACGGCAGCCTTTGAACCGTGGAGTTGGACAGGTCCTGGGTGCGGGCGATGATGTTATCATACCAACGAATTTCGGCGTTCAGGTTGTACCGCATCCAGTTTCGGTTGATGTTGAAGCGATTGAGACGGATAGGGTCATTGTAATCGTCCAGGTCCCGCCCGAATATTTTGTTGTAGTAATCGCGAGTTATCTCGAAGCCCGTATACCCACGTTTGAAGTCAGTCAGATAGTCCTGGTCGCTGACGATGTCCATGTCGAGCAAAGCGTTGAAGTTTCCCGGAAGTTCCTGGTCATTCCTGGTTCTGAACCAGTAACGGTCACTGTTGAGTCGCGGATAGTCGGTCCCTTCATCTTCTACCCCGGTGGTGTCGTCAATGCGCCGGTCGTCAAGGTAATCGAACATCGTGGTGCCTTTTGAAAGGGGGCTCAGTGCGTAGCGGTATTCAGCACCGAATTTATTGCCGCGTTCACTCATGTAATGCCAGTAAAAGGTGGCGTCCGAACTTGCGTTGATGGCCCAGAAAAACGGCTGGTTGTACTCGTAGCCCTTGCTGTTCGAGAGTCCTGCCTGCGGGGTCAGTAGACCGGTCTGCCTTTGGGTTTTAACGGGAAACCCGATCCACGGAGAATAAAAAACCGGGACGTTTTTTACCCAGAAGGCGGCATGGTAAGCATATCCGTATCCTTCAATGGTGACATTGAGATTGCGTCCCGTTATTTTCCAGGCGGGTTTTTCGCCGTCACACGTCGTCACGCTGGCCTTTTGGGCCTGGTAGGTGTCCTTGCCTGTTTTTCTGAGATTGTCGCTCCAGATGTGGAAATTGTTTTTTTGGATATAGAGTCGGCCGTTGGATATCTGCCCCTTTTCGGTGACCAAATCGAAACTCAGATTGTCTGCCGATATCAGGTCTTCGCCGGAAGAGATCACGATATGCCCGCTGGCCTCCACCTTCATGTTTTCATGGTCGAATCGAATATGGTCAGCGCTGATTTTTTTGTCGGCTTTGGAGATTTGGACATTGCCTTCCGCTGTATATACTTTGGCGGCATTGTCATAGCTCAGTTCATCGGCAACGATGTTCCAGGGTATATCCGGACTATCCAAGGCCTGATCAAGATCCTCCGCCCTTACCCCGCAAGGGAACAGCACCATGATGATGAGGATGAGAAAGGCATAAACACATCGCGGGATCATGGCGGTTTGGATGAAAAGACCATGCACACGCCGGCCTGTATGGCCCTGGTATTTTAGGCCAAAACAGCTTAAAAATCAAGTTTTTGTTCCATAAAGCAGCCTTCGACGGAAACCATTTATCTATATAAACCGGACCTATGGACATACTCCTTTCAAATGACGATGGCATTCAAGCGGAAGGGCTTTGGGCTTTGTGCAGGCGTTTTGCGCCGTCACACCGGCTGACTGTTGTTGCTCCGGACCGGGAAAGAAGTGCTGTCGGGCATGCTATCACCCTGCATTTACCGATACGGGCCAATGTCGTTTCTCTGAATGGTGTAAAAAAGGCCTATGCCGTTAACGGAACACCTGCGGACTGTATAAAGCTGGCAATGACCGAACTTGTAGACCGCAAGCCGGACCTGGTTGTTTCCGGCATCAACCCCGGAGCCAATGTCGGGGTCAACATCAATTATTCAGGAACCCTGGCCGCCGCAAGAGAGGCAGCGCTGTATGGAATTCCGGCCATCGCCGTTTCCATCCAGGGCAACGCACCGGAATTTTATGATGATGCCGCCGCATTTGTCGAGGGGTTGGCCCAGAAAGTCGACCAGCACGGTCTGCCTAAAGGGACACTGCTGAATGTCAACATACCCGATCTTCCCCTTCAGAGATTGAAAGGCATACGCCTCAGCCGGCAAGGCAGCGAGCATTTCAAAGAGGGTATGGAGAAGCGGGTGGACCCCAGGCAGCGCACTTATTACTGGTACGGGATTTATACCCCGGAACCGGAGGGGGACGCCGATGTGGATTCAGTGGCCCTGGCTGACGCGCATATTTCCATAACGCCCCTGCGATGCGACACCACCGACTACGACCATCTGGACACGCTGAAAACGTGGGACATCAGCATTTGAAAGGAAAGGAGTGCCTGACAGGTTGTGTTTATATCATTTGAGGGCATAGAGGGTTCAGGAAAAACGACCCAGATTAAGCATGTGAGCGCTTTTCTGGAAAATGAGGGCATCCAGTGCGTCATGACACGGGAGCCGGGAGGGACGGACATCGGCCGGCGCATACGGGCCATCCTGTTGGACCCCCACAGCGTGAACCTTGATCCTTTGGCGGAGCTTCTGCTCTACATGGCGGATCGGGCACAGCACTTGAACCAGATCGTGAAAGTGAACCTGGACGCGGGCATAACCGTCCTGTGTGACCGCTACTTTGATGCTACATTGGCGTACCAGGGCCATGCCAGGGGACTGGATGCCGACATGATCACGCTGCTTCACCGGCAGGCATTTGAAAATTTAAAACCGGACCTCACTTTTCTGCTGGACCTCACCCCGGAAGAAGGACTGGCCAGGGCATGGCGGCAGATCGATGACGGGGGCAGGGCGGCCGGGGAGACGCGGTTTGAAGAAGAGAGGACCGTTTTCCATGAAAAGGTTCGCGAAGGCTATCTGATGCTTGCAGATAAAGAACCCGGCCGTTTTGTGATGATCGATGCCGCCATGGATGAGGACGGGGTGCGGGCTCAAATCTGTTCGGTTTTGTACGATAAAATGTTAAAGGTAGATGGCTGACGGAGATCAGCGGTCAGAAAAATATCATGGGCAACAGCATTCTGGATAAAATAGGCAATACGCCGCTGGTTGAAATCACGCGCATCAATCCGAACCCGGGTGTAACCGTTCTGGCGAAGCTGGAATACATGAACCCGGGAGGGTCCGTCAAGGACCGCGCGGCGGCCTACATGATAGCGGCCGGAGAAAAATCCGGTGCGTTGACCCACGACAAAACGGTTATAGAGGCAACCAGCGGCAATACAGGCATCGGCCTGGCAATGGTGTGTTCTGTCAAAGGTTACCGGCTTCTTTTGGCGATGTCGGAATCGGCCAGTGCGGAGCGGCAGCAGATCCTGAGAGCAAGGGGCGCCGAGATTCTCCTGACGCCCGGGCACCTGGGCACCGACGGTGCCATAGAAGAGGTCTACCGTCTGGTGCGGGAAAATCCGGATGACTACTTCATGACGGATCAATTCAACAATGAAGCCAACTGGCAGGCCCATTACTACGGTACCGCACCTGAAATCTGGGAACAGACCGAGGGACAGGTGGATAAGATTGTGGCCACGCTGGGTACCAGCGGAACGCTTATGGGCATCTCCCGCCGCATGAAAGCCTATGACTCTGCCGTCAGTATCATCGGTGTGGAGCCTTTTCTGGGGCATAAAATCCAGGGGCTTAAAAATATGAAGGAGTCTTATCATCCTGAAATATTTGATAAAAAAATTCTCGACCAAATAGTCAACATCGAAGACGAACCCGCCTTCGAAATGGCCAGGCAACTGGCCACTGAAGAGGGTATTTTCGTGGGCATGAGCAGCGGCGCCGCCATGGTGGCCGCTTTTGCGGAAGCCGCCCAAATGACCTCGGGCACCATTGTCGTGATTTTGCCGGACAGTGGTGAACGGTACCTCAGTACACCGCTTTTTACCGTCCGGGAAAAAGTTGATCTGAAGCTGTTCAACACCCTGAGTCGCAGCAAGGAAACCTTCGAACCGCTTGTTTCGGGGAAGGTTTCCATGTATTCATGCGGGCTGACCGCCTATGCCAGAATGCATCTGGGGGAATGCAGGCGGTTCGTTTTTTCGGATCTGCTGAGCCGCTATCTGACGTTCAGGGGCTATGATGTCAAGCATATCATGAATATCACCGACCTCGACGACAAGACCATCGCAGGGTCGGAAAAGGCGGGTATGGAGCTGGCCGAATTCACCGGCCGGCACATAGAACGTTTCAAGGAGGACCTGGACTATTTAGGGGTGCGTCCTGCCGACAAATACCCCAGGGCCAGTGAGCATACCGATGAAATGGTGTCCATGGTGCACCGGTTGGTGAACAGGGGGTATGCTTACGAGAAATTGCGGTCGATCTATTTCGATATTTCCCGGTTTGCAGAATATGGGCGTCTTTCAGGGGTTGACCTGAACAAAATCAGACTCGGCGCCACCGTCGATCTGGATGAATATGAGAAGGAAAATCCCAGGGATTTTACGCTGTTGAAAAGATCCAGACTGTCCGAGTTGAAGCGGGGCATTTTTGTAAAAACAGACTGGGGCAATGTCAGACCTTCCTGGCACATCCAGTGTGCGGCCATGGCCATGAAATACCTTGGAGAGAGCTATGACATTCATACCGCCAGCCGGGAACTGATGTTTCCGCACCATGAAAATGAGATCGCCATTGCCGGGTCCGTCACCGGAAAGCCCCTGGCTAAATACTGGGTTCACTGTGACAGGGTGCTGGTGGACGGTAAAAAAATGGCGGACAAGGGTTCCGATCTGTCCATCGACCATTTGATGGCGGCCGGGTACAAAGGGCGGGAGATTCGCTACTGGCTGATTACGGCACATTACCGGAAACCGGTGCATTACTCCCTTGCAAAGCTTGAAAATGCCAGGCGAGGGTTAAAGCGGATAGATGCGTGTGTCGACAGACTGCAGGGGGTAAATACTGGAGAATCCTATCCTGAGCTGGACCAGCTTGTTTACGACATAAAACAGGGTGTTGTGGGCGCCATGGATGACGATCTCAACACTTCGGCTGCGATTGCCAGTATTTTCAGGCAGATAAAGAAGATCAACACGCTGATAGCTGCCCGTAAAATCGATACAGCCGGGGCTGCCCGGGTTCTGGAAACCTTTAAAAATATTGATGCGGTGCTGAATATTTTTGAGCTTGGTGAAACCCGCCATGACGCTACGGTTGCAGGGTTGATTGAGGAGCGGGAAAAGGCCAGACAATCCCGGGATTGGGCGCGTGCCGATGAAATACGCCGGGAACTGACCGCCCGGGGCGTGGTGGTTCAGGACAAAAGCATTCAATCTGTCGCCAAAGCAGATCGGGAGGAATAATGCTGCCGATATATTTTCCGTTTACTGGTGTGGGTCAACATTTGATGAATATATTTTGTGTATTTTTCAAAAATGTTGCCGTTTACCAGGTCTCAGAGGCAACGATACCGGCGAGGATGAAAACATGGCGTGATGAGCAGCGGATCGATATCCGTCTGCCGTTTCAACACAATGAAAAGGAGATCGCCAACATCCTGAGAGAATATCAAACCTGGGCACAGTACCATCGAGGCGGTGACATTTCATTTTTCAGGGCGTACCGGGACACCATTCCCTTTTTTAGCGATTCTTCGGTGGCACAAATCCGCAAAGAGATCCGGGCGAAGGTTGCCGAAGACAGTGTTGCCGGGAAAGAGGAGCCCACCGATCTCCATGCGGGGGTTTTCCTGCATATGGCCCAGGATCTGGATGAAAAAAACAGGGAGATTTCCGGCGGTATGCAGTCTCAGGAAATGCGGGAGCAGGAAATGATGCAGGCACTCAAGGGGGATGAACGCATGGAAACCTTGGACATTCCCGCCCCGGGCGGGGCATCGGATGATCCCGGGTACATGATTCCTGAAAGGATGGCCGCCTGGGCCCATATCATGCTTGCAGACAACCTGCCTGCGTCGGTATTGATCACATCGCACCGCAGGGTTCTGGATGACCTGGTGGAACGGATGCCCGGTGGCCCGCAAGCGGTGATATTTTTGCAATCCATACCCGCACCGACGGGTGCCGCGGACCAGGTCGTCCGGTTTCAAGATGCTCTTGCGGAGCATCTGGAAGCATTAAGTGCCTTGCCCTGGGATGGTGAGAAAGGATTGCCGCGATTTGACTATGGTTACGCATCTGAGAATCCGGCGACAAATCTGTCGCTGTATTGTATTCCCGGACTGACACCACGCGAAATTTTCAGTTGCTACGTGAAATTACCGGCGGAGGACAACCGGTGGGACACTGGGGATAAGAATAAAAAAAACAATATTTTGTTGGGTATCCTGGAGCCTTTTGCCGGCTGATTGCGTTGCCGGCGACAGATGGGCCGCTATCAACAGTTAGGCGGGTTTCATGGATAATGTCGATAAAAAAACACAAGAATGCTTGACTCGGAATTTTAATTGATATAGTGGCAATTTCCATGTCGAAGACATGGCGGTAATTTTACCGTAACATCATCTTTATGAAAGGAGATTTTTAAAATGGCGTTTATACCTACAGTTGAGGAAGGAAAATGTGTAGGCTGCGAAGAGTGTGTTGACGTATGCCCTACCGAAGTATTTGAAATGGAAAACGAAAAGTCAGTGCCTGTCAATGCTGAAGAGTGCCTGGGTTGTGAAAGTTGTGTCGAGGTGTGTGAAGAAGGCGCAATTACCGTTGAAGAGACCTAAGTCGAAGACCCATTTATTCACTTAGGAGGGGTACCGCCCGCAAATCCGTGGGCCGTGCCCCTTTTTTATGGGTTTTCGGCGGC
>JAFDAT010000273.1 GCA_019313725.1 Deltaproteobacteria bacterium | reverse complement strand
CTTATTGAATTCAGTTTTTCTGGGCATTCAGCCAAGAGCAAAGGGCCAAAGGTTCGATGTTCAGTGTTCGATGTTGGATGTTGTTCATTCGGTCTGACCCTGTCCTCCGTCTTCTGTGGTGCCGACCTCTGGAGTTCTGTGGTTCTGTCCGATATGGTTCAGGTCTCTCTCAATGGCTTTTGCCGTCGGCGTTATGGAAAGCCCGCCAAGCGCGGTGCACCTCAGTTCGCGGGGCAGGCTTCTTCCCACCCTGTCCATGGTTTCAATTACCTCTCCGAGGGGGATGACCGGGTCAAAGCCGCTCAGGGCCATGTTGGCGCAGGTTACAGCATTGGCGGCGGCCATGGTGTTTTTCCCCAGGCAGGGCACCTCGACGCGTCCGGCCACCGGATCGCAGATCATGCCCAGGCTGTTCTGCAGTGCCATGGACGCGGCGGCAAGGGCTGCGTCCGCCGTTCCTCCCATCAAGGTCGTAAGGCCTGCCGCCGCCATGGCCGATCCGGCGCCGCACTCGACCTGGCAACCGCCCACCTCGGCAGCAAAGGTGGATATACCGGCGATAAAAATACCGATCAGGCCGGCGGCCAATAGTGCCCGGGCAGCCTCTTCTTCGCTTCTTTGCATAAAATCCACAGCACCCAGCACGGCACCCGGCAGGCAGCCGCACGATCCGGCGGTGGGGGCGGCTACGATGATCCCCAGAGCGCTTTTTACTTCCATCAGGCTGGTTACATAGGGGATGACGAGATTCAACACCCCGGTATCCATGAGGTTTCCGCTTTTCGAATTCAGCAGATAGGTCCCGGATTGCCGTCCTAGTATGCGATCCTTAAAATCGGTTCCCTTCAAACCGGTTTCGATGGAAGACCTTAGCACCCCAACAATCGCAGTCATGTGCTGCAGTACGGCCTCCTCAGTGATACCGCCGCGTTGGCTCTCGTACTGCAGGGCCAGTGCATCCAGGTTGAGTTGTTTGTCACTGGCAAAGGCCGCCATTTCAACAGGCGTCTGAAAGGGAACCTCCAGATGCTTTGGACGCAGGATGGGCAGGATCGGCGGGAGGCACCGGATGTATTGTACACCGGGCATCGCTGAAATCGCGGCGATTCTCTTTTTCGGGAGCACTGCATGCGTGCGGATTTCTATAAAAGATTGCCGGGTACCGGTTTTCATGGACAGATCTGAAAATCGGAGTTCGAGGTCTTGGAGAATCGACGCTATGTGTCCGTGGTAATAGACCAGGGTTATAAAGATGTCTCCGCCAATGGATACCCGGGCCCCGTCAATATCGATTACTTCGATCATACCCCCGCCCGTGGAAAGGGCAATCATCGAGTGGGATTCACTTTGATTTTTCAGGGTGATGCGGTAAGTATTGGGGTGCGGATCGCCAAAATCATCTGTCTGATAGTGGATAGAAATGCCTTGTTTTTTAAGCTCATTTTCATAAAAAGGCAGTCGTTCGTCATCGACTTCAAAACCCAGAATCCCGCCGGCCAGCCCCATGTCGGATCCCTGGGTGGTATGGGTAGAAGGTAGCGATCCGGAACAATCGAATGCAATGTGCACTTCGTTGATGTCTTGCGCAAGAAGAGACCGGGCAATTTTCCCGATCCTGAGGGCGGCGGCACTGTGTGAGCTTGATGTGCCGCGCATTACAGGACCGATGACGTCATTGAAGATGCTTGGAAAAACACCGGAATTTCTGTTGGTTGATTCTGGCATGCAAGGTACTTGGTGTGATCAGGGCTTGAAAAATTAACTATCCGGCCTGGTGATTTTGCGATAGATCAGGTGTAACTTCCCGATATAAAGTAGAAATAAGATCATTTATCAAATCGTGAGCCATATGCGGATTCCTCCGGACCAATCGGTTCTTGAAACCGTATAAGCATATCCTATATAATAAAACAAAAAAATTATCTACATTTGAAAGGAGAATCATATATGAAACCGCGACGGTCGATTTTATCGGTGCCGGGACATGTGCAAAAGATGCACGCCAAGGCTCTGAACAGCGAGGCGGATGTCATCATGCTGGACATGGAGGACAGCGTGCCCATAGATGCAAAAGAGGCGGCCCGGTCCCAAATCGTCGACTCACTGCAGTCCATGGCGTGGGGGCATAAAACCGTAGCCGTCAGAATCAACGGCCTGGATACACCCTACGGCTATCAGGATATCCTGGCAGTGGCGGAAAAAGCCGGCAGTGCGATCGACACCATCGTTGTTCCCAAGGTGAACCATCCCGGGGACATCCATTTTGTGAGCCGGATGCTGGACGGCATTGAAATGAATAGAGGCTTTGCGGAACGCATCGGCATCGAGGCCTCCATCGAAAGCGCAGAAGGCCTGGAGAATGTCTCTGAAACCGCCCGTGCATCCGACCGGATCAGGACCCTGGTGTTCGGGATTGCCGATTATTCAGCCTCTGTCGGTGCCAGGCTGGTTTCCATCTCCGGGCACGGGGAAAAGGAAGAGGCCATTTATCCCGGGCACCGCTGGCATTTCCCTTTGAGTCGGATCAGCATGGCCGCCAAGGCGAATGGCCTGCTGGCCATTGACGCACCCTACGGCAATTTCAAGGATATCGAGGGCCTCAAAAGATCTGCGGCCATGGCCGCGTCGCTGGGTTTTGACGGCAAATGGGTCATTCATCCGGGCCAGATCGAAACGGTCAATGCTGTGTTTGCACCTACGGAAGAGGATATTGCCCGGGCGGAAAAGGTAATCAAGGCCCATGAGGCGGCCGTCAAGGCCGGTCGCGGGGCGGTGGCCATCGACGGCCGCATGGTGGACAACGCCACCATCCGCCTGGCCAATCAGCTCTGGGGCCAGGCCCGGCATTTGAAACTGCGCTGACGCCATTGTGAAACCACTTGTACGGAAAGATCCCGCGATAGCTTGTTTATGCTAATTTCCATCGGTGCCATAAAATCTTCACGTAGAATTTCGCCAGGTGTGATAGGATCGAGAAAGTCCTTATGGGTCATTTTTGCACCTCAATGATAATCGACAATTTCGACATTGAATGCATTGTCGTCATGCCATTCAAAGCAGACTCGCCATTGTTTGTTGATTCTGATTGCATATTGTCCTTTTGTTAAATTGCTATGACCATATTGAAAAATGGAATCTACACTAATCACCGGCGTAGCGATATTTAGATTTCACACTGATTAAGTCAACTCACTGAAATCACGTTAATATTATATTGTTACATAATCTTTAATTGGAAGGAGCCGCTGGGTTTGTTCTAATCTTAAATTTTCCAAAGTAATCAATTTTCGCCAACTTGTTTTGGTAATCAAAACTGAAAGTCTTTTTACTTAGAAACGACCAGTGCGAACACTAATCGCTAATTCTGCTGTCTGAGAACTATTGTTATAGCCCAGCTACTAATTGTCGTTGTCCGTATCTTTTCCAGATATAAATCAAAGCCTATGCAAAAATACCGCTTAGTGTATAATTACGGGAATTTCGATCGTATCGTCATGTTCCGGCATCCCAGTGGGATTATCTTTTTTCAAAAGCAGCACTGCTTTTCCGATAGAGACCGGTTTCTCAAATGTGATTTTTCCCTCGAATGCAACGAATCCTTTGGTCATCCACGGACCTTCTGCCGTGCAGTAGCTTTACCCGATTAGCCTACCTTTTGCGTCAATGATGACCATCGGAAAATCCCCCTCGAAAAACCAATTACCGCGCGCCCTGCCGCTGACTATTAGCGGGGAGATAATCATCGATCCCGGTGCCGGGGAATCCACCGTGATCATCTCCGCCTTGCAATTGCTGTAAGACGGCACCCGCAACAGTCTGGACACGAAAAATCCGCCCGGGTAGTCTGCGCCGAATCCCTCCCTGGGGGCCTCGACTCGTTGGCCATAAAGCACCATGAACACCGGGGCGTAGGGTTCACTTTCGGTTACGTGACTCCGATAGGCATCCATTACATCATCATACCCATTGGAATTACCCGTAATCCACAGGTCCTTCGTCTGGCCACATGGGCGAAAGACTCTGACCTCATGCCCAGCAGTCACCCATCCCTCAAAAACGTGATCTTGCCCTTCCGGTGCTCCAACGTCCAGTAATTTTCCGTTATCCAGGATAAAATAGGCAGACCGATCCACAGATGGCTTGACGGCCATGGGTTCATCGGGTCTCCGATCTCGATATTTGACAACGATCACTCCGTTACGTATTGAAACATGGTTGATTGAAATTCTATCCCCAAGGAACACGGCATTGGTGCCGTGGTATCCGTCGTTCCGGTTTATGGCGGCGGTTGCGTAGATGAATGTTCCGGTTCCCCCGGTGTTTTGAAACAGAATCAGAGCGGCATCCGGGTGGCCGTCATCGTTCAGGTTTCCGATAGCCGGAGTTCCGAGCACAGCGGTTGTGATCTTCGATACCGACCCCGGAACCACTTTCTTTTCGCTTCGGCCATTGATTAGGTGGACCTCTTTACCGTCAATTCGGTAAGTGATATTGCTGGGATCTAGTCGCACCGGAATCAGGTGCGTTCCCATTCGAATCGCACGAATACCCTTTTTAGGTATTTCGACCAGGGCCATCGCCACTTGTTCCTCAATAGGCAACGCAGAGCGAGTCTCCATGGCTATAATGTCGGCGATGCCGTCGGTCAGAGTAACCTTGAGAACGCGCATTCGGTTGAAAAATGTCACGTTCCTTACGAAAATGACCATGTTTTGGTCGAAATCGATTTCGAGCGGCACATTGTTAGGCTTAAAGGCCTGCCATACGCCACGGAATATTTCGGGGTTGTCGATGAAGCCAATCGGTGTATCCCGATGCCCCTCGGGCAGTCGGTCAAGTCGAGCCACCAGGTAGTCGCCACTCCATTGGTTGATGATCCGTACAATTGCTGTTGCACACAGATCGCTTCCCCTGTTGTCTATATTTTCCGCCATGGCCGACGCTGAAATCTCAAATGCCAAGAGCAAGGCCACCGTGAAAACAAAACGCTTTAATGAAATCATGACCACCCTCTTTTACGATTCGCTACTATCATGGTTAATGGATGCTTCCCCATCAATGCAAAAGGTTTCATATTTTTAAAATGGTTGGGCATCCGCCTATAAAGATACCAATTTCCATACGAGAATGCAAAAAAGGGCAAATCCCACAGAAGTGAAGCCGCCCTTCTCCAACAATAAATCTCTAAAAATTGATTGTTCCGGTGAGGTTA
>JAFDAT010000272.1 GCA_019313725.1 Deltaproteobacteria bacterium | reverse complement strand
TAGCCGATTTGTCATTTTCAACGTAAGTAAACATTTCCCCCCCTTTTGAATGGTTAACAACATCTTAAGCTAGTGTTAAAAAATTTGGTATGTTCCCTTTAAACGGCGAACACATTCTGACCGCAGGTTTCAATTTTAATTAAATGACATCTTTAAACCATTTTTTCATGCGGCTTATGATGCCATTGAATATATTTTTATCCCTTATCCTGAATTTTTTGGACGGCTGCATTCGCGCACCGTAAAGCACCAGCCCGACGCCGGTGGCATACATGGGGTTGTTGACGACATCCACGAGCCCACTGATGCCGCTGGGCTTTCCTAACCGGGTCGGCAGATTGAAAATCGACTCGGCAACATCGATAATGCCGTCCAGAAGGGCGGTGCCGCCGGTAATGACGATACCTGAATTGATGGTGTTTTCCATGCCGGCACGGTAGATTTCCCGCCGCACAAGCGTAAATATCTCCTCCATGCGCGGTTCCAGGATTTCACCCAGGATCTGCCGGGGCAGCTTTCTGGGATCACGCCCCCCCATGCCCGGTACTTCGATGGTTTCCTCGCTGTTAATACTTGCGGATAGACATGTACCGAATTTGGTCTTGATTTTTTCGGCTTCCACAAGCGGGGCCCGCAAACCGATGGCGATATCGTTGGTCAGGTTATTCCCCCCCAGGGAGAGGACGAAAGTGTGCTTGATATTTTTCCCGGAGAAAATGGCCAGATCCGAAGTGCCGCCCCCGAGATCCAGGAGGGCGGTACCCAGTTCTTTTTCCTCGCTGGTCAACACAGCCTCACCGGAGGCAAGCGATTCCAGGACGATGTCGCATACATCGAGCCCCGACCTGTTGGCACATTTTACAATGTTGTGCGCTGATGTCACCGCACCGGTGACGATATGGATTTTTGCCTCCAGCCTTACACCGGCCATCCCGACAGGATTTTGTATGCCTGTCTGTTCATCGACGATATATTCCTGGGGCAGCACATGGATGACTTCACGGTCCATGGGAATGGCCACGGCCCGGGCGGCATCGATGACGCGGTCGACATCGCTCTGGGTGATCTCCGTTCCTTTTATGGCAACAATTCCGCGGCTGTTGAAACCGGTGATATGCCCGCCCGCTATACCGGCATAGACGGATGAGATCTCGCATCCTGCCATGAGTTCGGCTTCCTCAACCGCTTTTTTTATGGAATCAACGGTAGATTCTATGTTGACGACAACACCCTTGCGGAGTCCTATGGAAGGGCTTGTTCCGGTGCCGATGATATTGATTTCTCCATGCGACACTTCTCCCACCACTGCGCATATTTTGGTCGTCCCTATATCCAGTCCGACAATTATATTCTCCTGCCCATGCACTTTACACCTCCTTTTGACCCATGGCGGGCGACGCTTTCGTATCCATGTTGACCACGATACGGTTGGGGTTGTTCAGATCGATCGAGCGGAAGGTTAAGCTGCCGCTGTTGTTTTGAAAATAGACGAAGACCTTCGCGAGTATTTTGTATTTGCTGGGATAGTCGTTATACCCCAAATGGATTTTACCCATTTTATCTTTCACCTGGATTGTCAGGCCGATGTCCCTGTCCACCTCTATTTTGCTGATCCGTTCGATGGGGATCGTGCTGCCGTTGGCCTGGCCGAGTTTCAATACCGACATGATGGCGCTGAACGACCGGCTGAATGGGCCGTTGCCGACCTTCAGATCAGAGATGTTCAGACCCGCAATGACCGGAAGGTCTGCAGGATCGCCTTCATCCCATTCCTTGAATATTATTCCGGACCTGTCGATGAGGAAGCGGTGGTTCATATCGATGATGGCCAGAGGAATGTGCTCCTTTACACGAATGGCGAGTCCTGAAGGGATTTCTCTGCTGACTTCGGCTTCCCGGATCCAGGGGTGGGCCAGCAGCCGTTTGCGCGTGGTGGTCAGGTTGATTGAAAATATATTTTTGCCGGGATAGACCTTGGCGTGGTCGATCACCTGCTGACGCGATAACCGATCGAAGCCGGTTACGGTAATCTTAGCAGCGCTGAAAAAATCGGACTGGGTCAGCAGGTCGTAGCCGAAAATAAATGCAAAGCTCATGAGGACCACGGCGACAAACAGGGATGATATTTTCAACACGCCTCCCACAGAGATCAGGATGCCGGCACGTTTTTTGGCCCCGCTGTTTTTGTAGTAATTCTTTTTGGCTCTTTTTTTCTTCTTTTTAACCAACAATTCTGACCTCTGCCTCGAGTTTAATGCGATAGCGTTCGTATACGCTGGTTCTGATGAGATCCATCAGGGCCAGGATGTCACCGGCGGTTGCCTGTCCCCGGTTGACAATAAAGTTGGCGTGCTTTGGTGAAACTTGGGCATCACCGATTCGTTTACCTTTCAAACCGGCCATGTCGATCAGTTGCCCGGCTGACCGATCACCCACGGGGTTTTTAAAAATGCACCCGGCACTGGGTGCCGTCCAGGGCTGGTGCGCATTTCTGAGTTTCAATATCTGACGAGCCTCCTGTCTGATGCCGGGCTTGCCCGCCTGTTTCAGACAAAAATCTGCTTCCAGAATGATGGGCGTACTTCCGGGTTCGGCAGTCAATTCAGGCGGCCAATCCAAATTTCGGTATGAAAAATGCAAATCCGTTTTTTGCAAAGTTCGGATGGACCCGTCGGGCATCAGCAGGCCGACGGTTTCGACGACATCCCCCAAGCTCCTGCCGCCCGCACCCGCGTTGACCCGTAACCCGCCGCCCACGGTGCCTGGAATGCCCAGAATGAAATTGAAACCCTTGAACCCGTGCTTCAGTGCATATGCACAAAGGGCCGGCAGCTTTACACCGGCTCCGGCCACGACCACAGGGTACCCTGATGCCGGGTTCTTTTCAGCAATCGTTTGAAGACACCCGTCCAGCAAAATCACGATACCCCGGATGCCGCTGTCCCTGACAAGAATGTTGCTGCCTGCTCCTATTGGCATATAGGTAATCCCATGTTCGGACGCCCACCGGACCAGCCGGACGAGGTCGTCCCTTTTCTTCGGTCTCACAAGCGCATCCGCCGGCCCGCCCACCTTAAAAGAGGTGTGGTCCGACATGGGTTCTTCAAAAGTGACATCTCCGGCATAGGATTCTGTCAACCAGGTCCGGGCTTTCCGATTGAGCGGCATCAGCGTGTCTCCAGCAGTTTTTTTCCGACCATCCAGACGTCCCCCGCTCCGAGCGTGAGAACGATATCATTGGCGGCAATATGCGTCTGCAGGCAGGTTACCGCTTCTTCCATACTCTTGACGCAGATCACCTGCTTGTGTCCGTGCGCCATGATATCCTCGCACAGGTCGTGCCCATCCACACCGTCTATTTTATCTTCACCGGCCGCGTAGATGGGCATTACCAAAAGCAGGTCGGACTGATAAAATGCGCGCGTGAACTCGTCAAACAGATCCCGGGTCCTGGTATACCTGTGGGGTTGGAACACGATGACTTTGCGCCTGTCGGGCCAGGCATCCCTGAGCGCCTGGAGAGTGGCTTTGATCTCCGTGGGATGATGCCCGTAGTCGTCGATCACCGTGGCGCCCTGGATTTCTCCCTTTATTTCCAGGCGGCGTTGAACACCCTCGACGCTTTCAAGGGCCCCCTTGATCACGTCAAAGGGCATATTGAGTTCGATTCCCACGGCAATGCTGGCCATGGCGTTGTATACGTTGTGCATTCCGGGGAGGTTGAGCTCGACCCGGCCGAGTTCCTTGTCCTGAAAAGAAACCGTAAAATAACTTTTCAAGCCTTTGAAAGACACCTTTTTGGCTTGAATATCAGCCTGTGATGTCATTCCGTAGGTCATATAGCGTTTCCTGACCATGGGGATGATGTCCTGGACGTGTTCGTTGTCCAGGCAGAGAACGGCAAGACCATAGAAGGGGATTCTGTCGATAAAGCTTAGAAAAGCCGATTTTATGGTTTCAAGATCTGAGTAGTGGTCCAGGTGCTCACGGTCAATGTTGGTCACTACAGCGATGGCTGGAGACATCTTAAGAAAGGAGCCGTCACTTTCATCCGCTTCGGCGACGATAAAATCGCCCTGGCCCAGCAGTGCATTGGAACCGATGCTTTTGAGCTTGCCACCGATCACGACCGTCGGGTCGAAGCCTCCGCGGGCAAGCACCGAGGCGACGATGGAGGTCGTGGATGTTTTGCCGTGGGCACCGGCTATGGCGACGCTGTATTTTAAGCGCATCAGCTCAGCGAGCATTTCCGCTCTCGGAATGACCGGGATCGAGGCCTGTTCGGCGGCGATTACTTCCGGGTTGGTACTGCCTACCGCAGAAGAAATGACCACGACATCAGCACCCTTGACCTGATCCTCGCGGTGGCCCGCATAGACGGTGCCACCCAGTTTCACGAGCCGTCTGGTGAGGTCCGAGGTTTTGAGGTCGGAGCCTGACACTAAATAGCCGAGATTGATCAGCAGTTCCGCTATGCCGCTCATGCCGATGCCGCCGATGCCTACAAAATGGATATGATATTTTTCATGGTACATGGTTGCCTACTCGTCTTACGTTTTATGATTTACGTTTTAGGTGGGCACCCTGCGGATATTGCCGCTTTGTTCTTGGTTAGTGGCTCTTGGCTATGAAGAATCAATGCCTACTGCCACATAAAACCTAACACCTAAAACGTAAAACGATTTATAATAGTAAGTTGCTCTTTAGGTTTATTTCCCAATAATTCTTTATCCTCTACCCTTTGTTAATGAGTGCATACATATCATCCACAATAGTTCTGGCTGCATCGGGACGACCCAGTCTGGACGCCCGGACGCCCATTTGAGCGAGTTTTTCAGGTGAATCCGCGTAATACTCGATTCGGTGCGCCAGCAACTTTCCATCCAGGTCTTTCTGTTGAATCATTTCCGATGCCCCGGCCTGCACCAGACTTTCTGCATTCAGTCGCTGATGGTCATCTGCGGCGTGCGGGTAGGGGATGAATATTACCGGCTTCCCCAATACGGTCACTTCGGCCACGGTTGTTGCCCCGGCACGGCAGATTATCAGATCTGCTGTGTGATACTGTTGCGCCATGTCGGTGAAGAAGGCTTTGACCGTACTGCCGGTGTCGCTGTCCGCATAGGCTTTTTTCATCCGTCCCTTGTCGTCGATACCAGTCTGGTGGATAAAGTGAAAACGCTCCTTTTTTTTGAGGTGCCCGAGTGCCCCGATAA
>JAFDAT010000020.1 GCA_019313725.1 Deltaproteobacteria bacterium | reverse complement strand
GGGAATGAATATGTTTATGATCTCTGGATAGATCCACAAACAGATGATGATGTTACCCATTGTCCATGGTTAGAGAAGTTCCCAGGACGGAATAAATACATCTGCTCCATCCATGATGTAAAACCACACCATTGCAGAGCATATCCAAAATCAAAACAGCATGCTGAAGAAACAGGATGTCCAGGATTTAATGCTGAACAGCGAATTGGACAATGTGAATGAGTGAGGCACTGGCACTTATGATGGTTCCAAAAGAAAAACAGAGGGTGTGGAATGGGTTGATTATTACAATTATACCGTTATTCGCTTATAAGCATGACCGAGCACGATAAAAATTGACAATTGCTAACGCACTGTCTGAACCTTAAATTGGATGCCTTTGTTTTCCTCAGCAGGTTCTTCATTCTAAAGAGTGACAAAGCAGTGGACAAGCTGTTTAAGCGGAAAATTAGCTACAAGCGGTTTTGCTGTTATTGGTTTTTCGGAAAAACGACCTGGGTTTGTTCAGGTTTGATCAAGTAGCTGGAGCCTTTGCAGAATCGGTTGAACCCGGTGGCGGTGTTCAGGAGGAACCATGAGCGCCGGAATAGGGCGGTTGAGGGCAAGGCCGGCATATTCGGTAATCGTCATTTTTCTTTGAAAGGTTTCCAGCAGGGTAGGCTGATCAAAGTAAATCAGAATGTCGATCAAGCTGCCCGTGTCGCCGTAGGGGTCGATGTGCTCGATATACTGTAAAAACAAATTGTTGATGGTCAGAATGAATGCATCGATCTGAGCGTGTCCAGTTTTTCGGCAATCAAGGTTGGACACCATGCAGCGGCAGCCAAAGGGCCGCAAGGGGTAGATGGGGCAGGCATTGTCCGTGAGCAGGGGGCAGGTTCCCCAGGAAGGGCCGATTATTTCGTCGAGCACCGGTTTTCCATTCCTGCACAGCTCAGCGATTCTGTTGATAGTAATTTGCGGCTTAAACCACGGAGAGTTGGCAACAGCCCGCACATTTTCAAGAAGCATATTCAATTTGTGGTTGCCGGCCCGGGCCAGAATGCTATATCCTTCCAAGGTCGTCATTGTCAGGTTGCCGGTGCAGCAGCTGGAACAACGCAATTCATAAGCTAGGTTGAAGGACTTGAGGAATTCCTCATAAAGGTCATAAATTCGGTCAAGTATAGCCAGCCTGCGTCTCAAATTGTCGGACGGGGTCATCGTTTCCATAAAATGAGCCTACCAGTAACCATGTGAATAGTGCAAATCCCAAAGTGATATTTTTACATGAAATATTTACCATAATTGTTATTAAATATACATTAGAAACATGTATCGGAACAGATGGTGCTTTATTGTAAAATTTTTTGGGAGCGGAGAGCAGTTCTCGATTACAACGGCCTGTTTCTAATGAATCGAGGAGAAGCATGAAAAGCAAGGTCTATTTTATTAATCTGAGAGCATCCATGAAGGAAACCCTTTTTCAGAAATTGGACAAGCTGTTGGAGCGGGCCGGTCTATCCGAGGTGGTAGGCGACAGGGACCTGACGGCGGTGAAAATCCACTTTGGTGAGATGGGCAACAGCGCTTTTGTGCGTCCCATATATGTTCGAGAAATCGTAAAACAGATCAAAAAAACAGGTGCTGTGCCGTTTTTAACGGATGCCAACACCTTGTATGCCGGTGCTGTGCCGTTTTTAACGGATGCCAACACCTTGTATGCCGGTACGCGCGGGAATTCGGCCGAGCATATCGATACAGCCATCAAAAACGGATTCGCCTATGCCGTGGTTGATGCGCCCATTATCATCGCCGACGGCTTGAGGGGCAGAAGTCAGACCGGCATCGATATCGGCCAAAAACACTTTGACACAGTCTACATCGGCTCGGAAATTGTAAATGCCGATGCGCTTGTTTCCATCGCCCATTTCAAAGGGCACGAACTGGGTGGCTTTGGCGGAACCCTTAAAAATGTCGGCATGGGATCCGCCTCGCGTCACGGTAAACTGGAACAGCATTCGGGTATCGCGCCCAAAGTAAAACGCAAGAAGTGCATTGGCTGCGAGGTGTGTGTGGAGCATTGCTCCCAGAGTGCTATTTCCATGGAGGCGGACAAGGCCAAGATTGATGCAGACGGCTGTATCGGCTGTGGCGAATGCATACTGATGTGCGCACAGGCAGCCATTCAGGTGCGCTGGAGCAAATCCATCCCCGAGTTCATGGAAAAAATGATGGAATATACCCTGGGCGTGCTGACCAGCAAGAAAGGCAAGGCGCTGTTTGTAAATTTTATTACGGATGTTTCGCCTGCCTGCGACTGCCTGCCGGTGAGCGATGCGCCAATTGTAAGGAATATCGGTATGGTAGCCTCACAAGACCCCGTGGCCATCGACCAGGCGTCAGCCGACCTGGTCAACCAAGAGCCGGCCCTGGCAGGATCCTGTTTGCAGGCGGGACTCGAACCCGGGGAAGACAAATTCAGGGTGCTATACCCTAAGGTCGACTGGACCATCCAGCTCGAATATGCACAGGGCCTGGAATTGGGCAGCCGCGACTATGAGCTGATAGAAATCTGACAATCGTACAGGTTTGTGACAAATATATGACAATTTTCGGCAGAAAACGTGACGATATTTGTCACTTTTCGACAAAGCATGGTTGGGCAGCATAGAATATAACTATCTGATAATAGAGATTATATAGGTGTTTTTGTGCAAATGGCATGGATTTTGTACTTAATTATGACAACAGTGATCGAACATTAAATGTCACCCGACTTCAACACGTAAAAGCAAAACCAGGCGACAGTCTTTTTGCCGCCAACGGTTATCCTTGAAAAAGAAAAGTGTGCGGTGGCATTTAACCCGGCTTCTCGGGTGTGCGTGCATCTTTCTTTCGGGCATCTGCAAATAAAAAAAAGAGATTGCGCCGAAATAAATAACGGCACTTTCAGAGAAGCCCTACTCCATAAAAAAAGGCCCGGCTTTGCCGCGCCTTTTTTTATGGGTGGCACAAAATTTTATTCGAGTTGGCATTCATCCGATGCTTTTTTGGCTTCCACATAGTGGGCGGCAGCCAGGGCAGCCGTGCACCCGTCCGCTGCAGCCGTAATGATCTGCCGGGCATACTTTTCCATGAGGTCGCCGATGGCAAAAATGCCCGGGATGTTGGTCTCACACTTTGCATCTGTTACAACATATCCGTCGGAAGTCATCTTGATGCCGGCCGGAACCAGTTGATTGTTGGGCACAAATCCAATAAATATAAAGGCACCGTCCACGGCCAGTTCGCGTTTATCGCCGCTGACAGTATCCTGTAAGGCGATACTGTTTACACCTTCGGCCCCGGCCTTGATCTCGGTTGGTATCGTATTCCACAGCATGTCAATCTTGCATTCCGAAAATATGCGCTGCTGCAGGATCATGCCCGCTCGCAAGGCGTCACGGCGATGGGCCATGTAAACTTTCTTGGCAAGTTTGGCAAGATAAAGGGCCTCTTCTGCGGCAGTGTCTCCCCCGCCGATAACCATCACGGTTTTGTTCCTGAAAAAAAATCCGTCACAGACGGCACAGTAGGAGACGCCTTTGCCGTAATTCGTATCCTCACCGGGGATAGCGAGCTTGCGGGGGTTGCCCCCCATGGCCATGATAATGCTACAGGCTTTAAAAACGTCCCCGTTGGCAAGTTTGACGGTGTGCACATTAGCCCCGGGAATAATTTCAGATACTTCCTGAGATATAATGTCAAGATCATAAGCCTGGGCGTGCTGGCTGAATTTCATGGAGAGTTCAGCCCCTCCGATATGTTCGTATCCCAGGTAGTTCTCTACTTCATCCGAATTTACAATCTGTCCGCCGGGAACGCCTTTTTCAATCAAAGTCGTGTTCATGGCAGCCCGTTTGGCATATATTCCGGCTGAAAGTCCTCCGGGTCCGCCACCGATGATAATCGTATCGTAAATATTTTCAGTCATATTGACCCATCCTTTGCGGTTTATTTATTTTTCAGTGCTTGTTTCAGTTTTTCACCAAGGTCGCCAAGTGCGGGAGCGTCGTCATCGGAAAACTTCTGCCAATTTTCTTCCACGACTCCATCCGCCGGCGCCAGGCTTATTTTTCTTTCTGCCGGGTTTATGCTTTCGATAATGACCCCAAGACGCTGGCCCTCTTTCAGTTTGTCTATGATGGCGTCGCTCCCGGTGGCCGAAATCCTGGATTTCGGCAAAAGACCTGTGATTCCGGGCATTAAATTAATAAAGCAACCAAACGTTTCCTTTTTTTCGAGGGAACCCTCGACTTTTTGACCGATCCGGAAGTTTTCATGGACCTGTGCCCACGGGTCTCCCTCGATATCTTTGATGCTCAAGGCAATTCTGCGCTGGGTCGGGTCAACATTCTTAACCAGCACGGTAAGGGTTTCGCCCACACGAACAACATCTTCAGGTTTGTGGATTCTCTGGGTATAGCTCATCTCGCTGATGTGAACCAATCCTTCGACACCGGGTTCAAGTTCGATAAATGCACCAAATTTCATGCATCTTACCACCGTGCCTTGGACGATGTCCCCTTGACTGTATTTGTCCTGGACAGATTCCCAGGGGTCGTCCTGAACCTGCTTTATGGAAAGTTCTATTTTTTTAATACCTGGTTTTTTCCCGTCTTTGATACTGAGAACCCTGACGTTGACGGAATCATGAACAGCCAGAACTTCACCCAGGTTTTCGACACGCGACCAGCGGACTTCAGATATGTGTACCATGCCTTCCACACCCGGTGAAAGTTCCACAAAAGCACCGTAAGGCATAAGTTTGATCACAGAGCCTTTGTGGACGTCCCCCGGGTTCAATGTTTCATAGAATGCCTGCCGCTCTTTTTGCATGGCTTCAGCCAACAGGACGCGCCGCGAGACGACAATGTTTTTGGCGTTTTCCTCGAGTCTGGTGATAAGAAACGAATAAGTATTCCCGATATAGGGCTCAACATCTTCAACAAATTTTACATCGATCTGGCTGATGGGGCAAAATGCTCTGCGTTTTAAAATTTCGACATTAAGGCCGCCTTTGCACTGGGCTGTTACCTTGCCTTCAACGGGTACGGCACCGTCGAAGGCGTCTCTCAGCATATGGTAGCCACCAATACCCGAAAGCGCACGGGACAACCGAATTTCATCTTCACTCATGGCAACAACATAAAGCTCAAGAGTGTCACCAACATTATAAGGAAATTCCTGGTCTTCGTCTAAGAGCTCCTTCTTTTCGGCGGCACCATCAATTTTTGTGCCGGTATCGATAAAAACCGTATCTTTCCCGATGGATATGATTTTTCCTGTGATTTTGTCGCCCACCTGAAGATCATCCTTCATGCCGTCACTGTACGATTCGAGCAGGTCCGCAAAACTCGGTTCTTCAACATCATTGTTCTGGTTATCGTCCATCTATTCTACTCCTTCGCCCTTTGGAGGGTATTCTTCCAGGTCTAAAAGCTCTCCACACAAATCCTGGGTGGCCACATGAATTCGGGCCTGACAGCCTTCGAGCGCAGGGCCCACCTCCCGGAGTGCTTTGGCTGGTGTGTTGTTGGTTTCGCTCAGGTGAGCCAGGATGACATGCTGCAGCTTGTCGTGTTTCAGTTCGGACAGCAATTCCCCGGACGCCTGGTTGGAAAGGTGGCCGGTCCGGCCTTTGATACGCTGTTTAAGTGGCCATGGGTAGGGGCCATTCATCAGCATTTCCGGATCATGGTTGGCTTCCAGGATCAACAGGTTGCACCCCTTGAGGTTTTGTTTCACCATGGCTGTGGCAATACCCAGATCCGTGGCAATACCGATTTTCTGCCCGTTACGGGAGATGGTGAACCCGGCTGGATCTTCAGCATCGTGTGTTGTGGAAAACGGGTGAACTTCAAGGCTGTTGATGCTGAACGAATGGCCACAGCTAAATGTTCGTATATCGCTGATATTTCCAATGGTTGCACTGGCTCCCCGGCCGGTTTTTTTCGATATGTAGACCGGAATGTCGAAGCGTCGGGAAAGAATGCCGACACCCCTGATGTGGTCGGCATGCTCATGTGATACGATCATGGCATCGATGTTCCGGGGGTCGAGGCTGTGGGCCTGAAGCCGCCGCTCGATTTCCACGCCGGAAAGCCCCGCATCGATAAGCAGGGTGGTTCCGCCGTCAGAAATATAGACAGCATTGCCTTTGCTGCCGCTGGCCAGCATGCATACGGATAATTGACCGTTGCCGGAAACATGTGTTTTCATAGCGCAATCTGCCGTAATGATGTTTTTACTTCATTGAAAAAAGGGCTCAAGGGTTTGTTGTTTCACGCGGCCCCTCGACCCTTTGGAGCCTCGAATCCTTCTTTCACGCTCCCGTATGCCCGAACCCGCCGTCGTTTCGTGCGGTGGTATCCAGCTGTTCGACCACCTGGAATTCGACCTGGTGCACCCTGTGGATGACCATCTGAGCAATTCTGGCACCACGATGGATCGTGTAGGGCTTGGAACCAAGATTGATCAACGGGATTTTAATCTCTCCGCGGTAATCAGCGTCTATTGTTCCCGGTGAATTGATGAGGGTGATGCCCTGCTTAATGGCCAGCCCGCTTCTGGGGCGAATCTGAGCCTCAAAACCATTGGGCAGCGCCATGGCAAATCCGGTCGGGACCAGTCTGATTTCGCCTGGATCCAGTACCCAATCCTCCAGGTTGGCGGCACATACATCCATCCCCGCGGATTGGGTTGTCATATATCTGGGAAGAGGAATATCCGCATCGTTTTCCGGTCGCAGACGGAGAATTTTAATGGCAGGGAGTGGATTCATGAATTCATAAATTTTCATGCTCAGTTACACATAACCAAGCATGAAAAATGAGTTTTAAGACGACTACCTGTTTCTAGTGAAGGCGTCGAGAAGTTCTTCATGGGCTGTCCGGTCGGTCACATTACCCAGCATGGTCAATGACAGGGTGTTATCACCCAACAGCATGTTCACCAGCTGCTGGATATCGTCCACAGTCACGGCATCGATTTGTTGGACAACCTTTTTAAGCGGAACACTCTGTCCGAAATGAAATTCATTTTGTGCCAGCCGAACCATCTGGTTTTCACTGCTTTCTGAGGCCAGAAACAGGTTGCCCTTGATAAACTCTTTGGCCCCGGTAAGTTCGTTTTCTTTGACCTTCTCGTGTTTTAAACGGAATAACTGCTCCAGGAGCAGCTTGATGGTCTCAATGGCTTTTGAAGGGTCGACAGCGGCATAGGCACCAAACATTCCAGTGTCGACATGCGAAGCATTAAAAGAGTAGACGGTATAGGCAAGCCCTCTTTTTTCCCGAATTTCCTGAAACAATCGCGAACTCATGTTGCCGCCGAGAATGGTGTTCATCAACGATAGTGCATACCTGCCCGGATCCGCAATGGGCAGCCCATGGGTGCTGAGGCAGATGTGAACCTGTTCGAGATCCCGTGTGCTGATGTGGAGACCCATGTTGCCGGCAGGCGGGGTTCGGTCCGGGAAACTATTACCGGTAGCAATGGCCCCGAAGGTTGGTTCAAGAAGGTCGAGGAGCCGGTCATGTTCCAGGTTTCCGGCCGCAGATACTATAATTCTGTCAGGCTGATAGAGTTTTTGGAAAAAGGTTTCCAATTTGTCGGCATTGAAGGCCTTGATATTGTCGCGACTGCCGAGGATGGAGCGACCCAGGGGGTGCTCGCCCCAGAAATTTTTTCCCGACAAAATGTGGATATATTCATCGGGGGAGTCTTCCACCATTCCAATTTCCTGAAGAATAACGGGTTTCTCCCGTTGTATGTCCTGTTCGTCAAAACGGGAATTCAGAAATATATCCGACAGGATCTCCACCATGGTGTCAAGGTGTGTATCGATAACCTTAGCATGGTAACATGTATTTTCCATGGTGGTGAACGCGTTGGTCTGTCCGCCAATCGCGTCAAACTCTTTGGCAATCTGAAAAGCCGAGCGTTTATCCGTCCCCTTGAATATCAGGTGTTCAATCAGGTGAGAAAGGCCGTTTTCCGCCAAAGACTCATCCCGAGCCCCCACATCGACCCAGACGCCCATGGTGACTGAGCGGATGTGGGGCATTTTCTTGGTCAGGATTTTTATCCCGTTGCCGAGAATGGTTTTATGGATATCCGGGTCAGCTTTCATCTTCTGAAACAGCTTTGTGGCTGAGGCGAATTTTGCCGTCTCTCCCGATCTCGAGGACTTTCACTTTCAGCATGTCACCTTCCTTGACAACATCGGTGACTTTGTTGACACGATAGTTGGCCAGCTGTGAGATGTGGACAAGACCATCGGTTCCCGGCATGATTTGAACAAAGGCGCCGAAATCGGTGGTTTTTACAACTTTGCCTTCATAGGTGGCGCCTATTTCGGGTTCCCGGGTAATTTCGAGAACGGCCTGTTCAGCTGCAGCACCTTCTTCGGCGGAAGTGGCCGCAATTTTTACGATACCCGCATCATCGATCTCGACTCTGGTATTTGTTTCGCTCTGAATGCCACGGATTATTTTTCCACCGGGCCCGATTATCTCCCTGATTTTGTCGGGATTAATTTTGATAATGATGATTTTGGGTGCAAAAGGAGAAATATCCTGTCTGGGCTTATCCAGCGCTTCGAGCATTTTGCCGAGGATGTGAAGTCTTCCCACCCGGGCCTGCTCAAGGGCCTTTTCCATAATGTCCTTAGAGAGCTCACGGATTTTGATGTCCATCTGAAGGGCGGTGATCCCCTCGCTTGTTCCCGTGACCTTGAAATCCATGTCACCGAAATGATCTTCATCGCCCAGGATGTCAGAAAGTATGACGGTATTGTTGTCTTCCTTGATGAGCCCCATGGCAATCCCGGAGACGGGCGCTTTTATCGGAACGCCCCCATCCATCATGGCCAGGGTGCCGGCACAAACGGTTCCCATGGAAGAGGATCCGTTGGATTCAAAAACTTCGGATACCAGCCGGATGGTGTAGTCGAAAGCTTCCTTGTCCGGCAGAATTTTTTCCAGCGCGCGGGTGGACAGACCGCCGTGGCCGATATCCCGGCGACTCGGGCCACCGACGCGTTTTACCTCTCCCACGGAGTAGGGCGGAAAATTGTAGTGCAGCATGAAAGGCCGGAACTCTTCACCGCGGAGGGTCTCAACCCGTTGCTCGTCAGGGCCGGAACCGAGGGTCAAAACGCCCAGGACCTGCGTTTCGCCCCGTGTGAACAAGGCACTGCCGTGGGGTCGGGACAATAAGCCAACTTCACAGTTGATGGGCCTGATTTCATCGAATTTGCGATTGTCGATACGGCGGCCATCTTTGAGCACAAGGTTTCTGCTGATCGACTTCTGCAGATCACCCAGAATTTCGAATACTTCACCGCCACGGTCCGCGTAGTCTTCCCCGAGGCTTTCGAAAATGCTGTTCTTCAGCTCGCGGACGGCACTGTAACGTTCCATTTTTTCCGGAATGACAATCACTTCACGCAGGCGAGATTCGGCTTCGGCGGTAAGTTTTGCAACCAGCGATTCGTCCTTTTCAGGCGGGGTGAAACTTCGTTTGGCTTTACCCACGGATTCTCTCAGTTTTTCCTGGATGTCGATGATGGGTTTCAACGCTTCGTGCCCGAAAAAAATAGCCTCGAGCATTTCCTTTTCACTGACGATGTTGCTGCCGCCTTCCACCATGACAACTCCGGTTTTAGAGCCGGATACAATGATGTTGATGTCGGCGTTTTCCCACGTGTCGAGAACAGGATTGATCTTCAGTTCACCATCGATACGTCCCACGCGCACGCTGGCGATGGGGCCGGCAAACGGGACGTCCGATAGCACGAGGGCGGCGGATGCACCGACCATCGCTATGACGTCCGGGTCGTTTTCCTGATCCATGGACAGTACTGTGGCAATGATCTGAGTTTCGAAATTGTACTTTTTGGGAAACAGGGGTCGAATCGGCCGGTCGATCAGGCGGGCGGTCAGGGTTTCCTTCTCGCTCGGTCTGCCGATTTCGCGGCGGAAATAGTTACCCGGTATGCGGCCGGCTGCATAGATTTTTTCCTGATATTCAACCGACAGCGGCAAAAAGCCGACATTGCGTTCTTCGTGCGATGACACTGCCGTTACCAATACCGTTGTGTCCCCATATCGAACGACAACGGAGCCAGATGCCTGTTTGGCGACCTTTCCGGTCTGGATGCTTAGTTCCTTACCACCGACATCCGCTTTTAATGTGATTTCCATAAATTATTTTCCTAACGTGTTTAAATTTTTCCGCGGCCCTTCTGACCATTGACGTCCTCCCCAATGAGGGCGCCGTGCGGAGATCTTCGACTATTTGACGAATAATGATTGCCCGGGGGCATTGTCGTCCCCGTCACAGGGTAGCGCACATGATTGTTCGGTATATACAAGATAAACAGATCCAGCCTTTACGCAAGCGTAAAATATTTCGAAAGGGCCTAACGCCTGAGTCCCAGGGTTTCTATGATCGTTCTGTAGCGTGTGACATCGTTGCTTTTCACGTAGTTCAAGAGTCTGCGGCGCCGGCCGACCATCATCAAAAGCCCCCTCCTGGAGTGGTGATCCTTCTTGTGGATTTTCAGGTGGTCGGTCAGGTATGAAATTCTATGGGTGAGAAGCCCGATCTGAACTTCCGGAGAACCTGTATCGCTGTCATGCGTTTTAAATTTTTCAATTAACGCTTTTTTATCTTCTGCTGTAAAAACCACTTTCTTCTCGCCTCCTGTTTTCGTGTTGTTTAAGAGTAAACCATTATATTTTTCATTCACTTTTGCATGTTATTATTGAAAAACACAACAATAATCATATTGTTTTCGCGCTTTTTTTAGCTGTACAACGGCCAGGAGTTCATGGGCGCTGCCTACAATTTTAACATACCGGTCACCATGCTGCAGCCCTTTCACAACAACATCTTTTCCGGTCAAGGTGATGCCGTGAGCGATTTTTTGGGCCAGGTGACTGTCGGCGACAACCATTTCCATGCCCTGCAACGCTTGCGTCATGTCAATCATGCGGTCGGCAACATCACCTTGCCCGGTTACCTGTTCAAGCCGGGATAATGAAAACGCGTCATCAAGGGTGAACCCTGAACTCCGGGTTCTTCTCAAGGCTTCAAGATGTCCACCGCAACCAAGCACTTTTCCAATGTCGGCACAAAGCGTCCGGATGTAGGTCCCGGCCGAACAGTGCACCTCGAACCGGATGTGCGGAAAATCGATTTCAAGGATTCGGATACTTGAAATGCAAACCTTCCGTGCCGGTTTTTTTACGGGTGTTCCTTGCCGGGCAAGTTTGTAAAGTGGTACACCCTTGTGTTTCAAGGCCGAATAGGCTGGAGGGACCTGGTCCATCCACCCTTCGAATGTCTGAAAAACATCGGCCAGGCGACCCTTTGAAATATCGGCAACCTCGTTCTCGGAAATAACGGCACCGGTGGCATCCTGTGTATCCGTTTCAATTCCAAGTCGAAGTGTTGCCTCATACGCTTTATCCCCGTGCAAAAAAAAGCGTGCAAGCCGGGTTGCACGATTGATGCAGCAGATCAATACACCCGTTGCAAACGGGTCCAGCGTACCGGTATGTCCCACCTTTTTTGCCCCCAGGGCCGATTTGACACGAGCGACGACCTTGGCGGAAGACATATTTCCGGGCTTGTCGATAACAATAATGCCGTCATCATTGCAGTTTGTGCCTCTGGTTGACATCATCTCACCCAACCCGGCTGAAGTGGAAAAAGATGAATATCAAACATCGAATAGCCACTATCAGGATGGTTAATCCGCCTTTATTAATATTCGTTCTTTCCTCATAGCGTCTCAGACAACTGGATAATTCTATTCTTCAAGTCCGCAAGTGTCGATTTAATGCCGAATCCGGCCGCGCTAGGGTGTCCCCCGCCACCGAAACCGGACGCAATCGCGGCGACATCTACCGAACCATCGGAACGCAGGCTCACGTGGTACTGTTTTTTCCCATCCCGGCCGTTGTTACCATTGACCTGTTCCTGAATTAATGCAGCCATTTTCACATCTTCAATCCGCCGTGCATAATTGATGAGGCCAGCCGCATCTTCCGGATGGGTCCCTGTATCGGCCAACATCTGCCGGGTGAGCATCATCATGGAAACATTGCCATTGCTTGAAATTTCGATCGATTCGAGGGCCAGATTCAACAGCTTGATCCTGCCCAGGGAATAGGTTCCGTACACATGTTGAGCGACATTGTAGGGCTGCACACCCATCTGAACCATTTCATCACAGATGGCAAAAGCGGTATGGTTCGTATTGGAAAAACGAAAAGAACCGGTATCTGTAACGATTCCGGTGTAGATCGATGTTCCCATGGCTTTGTCGATTTCAATGCCCATAGCCTTCACCAGGCGGTAGACGATCTCCGCCGTAGCGCATGCCGCTAAATCGATCAACTGCAAGGTTCCAAACCCATTGTTGGTAATATGGTGGTCGATATTGATAACCGCTGGAATGCCGGAGATCATGGAGGCGTTGCTGCCGACCCGCTCCAGGTTGCCGCAGTCCAGAACAATGGCCGTGTCAAAAATGAGCTTTGCGTCAATCTGCCGCGAAATAAGCTCCACACTCGGGAGAAAACGATATACCGCTGGTATCGGGCTCTCATTATAAAGTGTGGCTTTGATCCCGTACGCCCTGAGCGCAAGCCCCATGGCAACCAGCGAACCGATGGCGTCGCCATCCGGATTGACATGAGATGTAATCAGGACGTTGCGGCTGTTTTTTAACTGATTGACAATCTTATCCATGCTGCTTCTTGGTTGACTGTAAGAGCCTGTCGATGTTTGATCCGTAATCAAATGATTCGTCATAGAAAAATTGGAGTGCCGGCATGTATCTAAGCCCCAGCTTATGGGCAAGGCTGCGTTTTACAAACCCGACGGCACTTTTGAAGCCTTCTTCGGTTTCCCGGCTCTTTGCTTTCCCCCCGGGCATCGTAAAGTAAATTTTGGCAATTCTTAAATCACGCGTCATTCTTACGCCGGTGATCGTCGTTCCTTCAAGGCGCGGGTCACCGACATTTTTATGGAGCAGATCCGACAATGCTCTCTGAATCTGACCGCCGACTCTGTCCGAACGGGAAAATGGTTTCATAGGGTCATAATCTCCAGTTCACTGTATCAGTCAAGTTCCGGCCTGCTCTCCTCGGTGAAATAGCACTCAATGGTGTCACCGAGTTTGATGTCGTTGTAGTTTTCGATCCCGATGCCACACTCATATCCGCTTTGAACTTCCTTGACATCGTCCTTAAAGCGCCTGAGGGAAGAGATTTTACCGTCATAAATCACGACACCCTCTCTTACAAGGCGCACCTTATGACCACGCTCGAATTTTCCATCGGTCACATAACATCCGGCAATGGCGCCCACTTTGGGAATATGAAAGATGTCGCGAACCTCTGCCCATCCAAGCGTCCGGTCTTCATAGATGGATGACATCAGGCCGAGTATGGCACTCTGGATTTCCTTGATGACATCATAAATGACATTATGATAGCGGATATCCACCTGCTCTTCATTGGCCAGGTCCTGAATTTTTGAGCTGGGACGGATGTTGAACCCCATGACAATCGAATTTGATACGGTTGCCAGGGAGATATCCGACTCGGTAATGGTTCCTGTGGCAGCGTGAACGATGTTGATTTTGACTTCATCGTTGTTCAGCTTGGTCAAGGCGTCCCGCAAGGCTTCGAGTGATCCGTGAACATCTGTTTTCAGGATGATATTGAGATCTTTGACCTCGCCTTCCTGCAGTTTTTCAAAAAGTCCTTCCAGGCTCAAGCGGCTGGTTTTTGCAAGATCTTTAGAGCGTTGTTTCTGCATCCTGTGGAGGCTTACCTGCTTGGCATCCTTCTCGTCTACAAGAGAAATGAGCTCGTCGCCGGCTTGGGGGACACCGGACAAGCCGATGATTTCAACCGGAATGGAGGGGCCTGCCGAATCGACCGGCTCACCCCTGTCGTTTAACAATGCCCGGACTTTGCCATAGTGCATTCCGCAAACCACAGAATCGCCGGCATGCAGCGTTCCTTCCTGAATAAGAACTGTGGCCACCGGGCCTCGACCCGCATCCAGCTTTGCTTCCACCACATGCCCACGCGCAAGTTTTTCGGCATTGGCGTTCAATTCAAGCATTTCCGACTGAAGTAAAATCATCTCGAGCAGCGTGTCGATCCCCTGATTCTGCTTGGCGGACACGTTGACAAAAATGGTGTCGCCACCCCAGTCTTCCGGCACCAGCCCATTTTCAGACAGCTCGCGCTGCACACGCTCGGGTTCCGCATTGGCCTTGTCTATTTTATTCACGGCGACGATAATGGGAACGTTGGCAGCTTTGGAGTGGTTGATCGCCTCGACCGTTTGCGGCATGACACCGTCATCGGCGGCCACGACCAGAATGACGAGGTCGGTTACCTTGGCTCCGCGGGAGCGCATGGCGGAAAAGGCCTCATGGCCGGGCGTGTCGAGAAATACGATGTGGCCCTTTGATGTGGAGACATTATAGGCGCCGATGTGCTGTGTGATCCCTCCGGCCTCTCCTTCGGTTACCCGTGTTTTTCGGATGACGTCCAAAAGTGACGTTTTGCCGTGGTCGACATGGCCCATAATGGTGACGACCGGTGGACGCTCAGACAGATTTCCCGGGTCGTCAGTTTCCGTTTTCAAAATGATCTCTTCCTCAAAGGCTGCTTTTTCCAACTCATAGCCGAATTCAGCTGAAACGAGAACCGCCGTATCAAAGTCTATGGTCTGGTTGACGGTGGCCATGACGCCGAGGGACATGAGCTTGGCAATCATTTCATTGGCTTTGATACCCATGCGCTTGGCAAGTTCGGCCAGAATGATCGTATCATCAATCTTGATCCGTCGTTTGATGGCCTTGGGCGTTGTTATTGTCGGCTTGAGGCCTTGAGTGTGTTTAGCTTTTGCGCCCTTGCGGCCCTTGCGGCCCCGTTTTGTACGGCCGGAATAGAGATCTTTGCCTTCGATGACCTCCTTTTTCTTGAAAGAGATTTTCTTCTTGAAAAATTTCTTGTCGCCGTCAACGGGTTGAGCGGCCTTGCGGCCTTTTTTCTTTTTGGCTTTGGCCGCTGATTCCGTGTGATCCGGTTTTTCCGAAATTAGAGGCGGTCTGCCGGGTCTACCCGCAGGTGCATGTGGTTTGCCGGCCCTTTTTGCAGGTGTCGGCTTCACCGGCACTACTGGAAGCTTGATAATTTTTGCAGAAGCCTCTTTTTTCTTGGGCTTCACGGCTTTTGCCGGAGCTGCTTTTTTCTCGGGCTTGGGAGGCTCAGCAGGTGCAGTGGCAGCCGGTTTTTCCGGGGATTCTTCGGCTGCCGCCGCTTTTTCACCGGGAGTGTCGGCAGCGTCACCGCCATCGACAACAGCTTCCTTTTCAGGTGAGGATTTCGGGTGATCTTCTTCAACTTTTTCACCGGCGACAGTTTCGGTGTCCTGTGGTGACTCCGGTGTTTCAGCCTTTTCCTCGGCAGCCTCAGTTTCCGCGACTTCCCGGGTGCCCTCGACCTCATCCGCCCGCAGTTCAACCGGAGTCTCCTCGGCGGGAACCTGAATTTTACGCCTTCGAATAACCGATGGCCGAATGCGCTTTTCCTCAAGTTCCGCCGGTTTTTTGCCGTGGATTTTGGCTTTAAGGCCGTCGACTTCGGACTCTTCAACAGAGCTCATGTGGCTTTTGGCGGGAATGCCCAACGCCTCCAACTTTTCGAGAAGCTGCTTATTGGTCATATTCAGGTCCCGGGCAAGTTCATATATTCTGATCTTTCCCATCCATCCCCCTTAAATAGGTTTAGAATCTAGCTTTGAATTAGTCGTCCTTCGATTCGGAGTTTTCTTCTGCCTGTGCGTCTTCAGAGTCATTTTCACGGGTGGCCGTTTCGTCGGTTTCCGGCTCATCCGAGGGCGCATCTTCGCTGCCATTTTCTTCAGTTGCGGCATTTTCAAGTTGCCGTACGGCAGACTCGATCAGTTGAACCGCCTTTTCATTGCCGATGCCGCGAATGGTGATGAGGTCTTCAATCTCGGCATGGCTAAGCTCTTCGGCCGAGAAGAATCCTTTCTCATACAGGGCATCCGCCATACTGATCCCGACACCCGGAAGTTCAACCAGCGAATCATAACCGCTTTTCATGGCTTCACTGTAGCGGGATTCACTGTTGACATCGAGGTGCCAACCCGTCAATCTCGAGGCCAGCCTGACATTCTGTCCCCGCTTTCCAATGGCGACGGAGAGAAATTCATCCGGTACGATGACTTCCATGGAGCCATTTTCCTCATCAATGATAACTCTCGATATTTCGGCAGGGGCGAGCGCGTTGCAAACAAACCTGGCTGCATCCGCATGCCAGGGAATGATGTCGATTTTTTCGCCACGTAATTCCTGAACGACATTCTGAACCCGGCTTCCTTTCATACCCACGCATGCACCCACCGGGTCGATGTCGGAATCGTTGGAAGATACGGCAAACTTGGCTCGGCTTCCAGGTTCCCTGGCGGCTCCCATGATATCGACAATCCCTTCACTTATTTCAGGGACTTCCGTTTTGAATAGGTGCATAAGGAAGTTCGGATGGGTACGGGACAGCAGTATCTGCGGTCCCCTTGTGTCGAGGAGCACATCCAATATCAGGGCGCGAATCCTGTCGCCACGACGGTAGGACTCTCTGGGGACCTGCTCCCGAATAGGAACAATGCCCTCGGTGTGCCCGAGGTTGACAATGATGTCTCCTCTGTCGATTCGCTGGACGATACCGTTGATGATTTCACCCTTGCGGTCTATGAAGTTCGAATACACCGCATCCCGTTCAGCATCTTTCATTTTCTGAATGATGACCTGTTTTGCCGACTGTGCCGCAATTCTCCCAAACGTGCTGGCATCCATTTTTGTACCGAGGCTGTCGCCGATTTCACATTCCGGATCTAGGATCCTGCCATTTTCCAGATCAACCTGCAGATCAGGTTCGATCACCTCGGCCACAACTTCTTTAAACTGGAAAACTTCTATTTCACCAGTTTCTTCAACATATTGTGCCTCGATATCGACCTTGCTGCCGTATTTCTTTTTTGCGGCAGACCTCAATGCTTCTTCCAGGGCTTTGATGAGAATGCCACGATCAATGCCTTTGTCACGGCTGATCTGTTCAACAACGCGTTTTATGTCTGTAATCAACATCAGCTTTCTCCATTATAATTGATAAGCCGCGCTCTGGTAATGGTATCGAAATGAATAGCGACGGTTTTGTCATTCATCATAATTTTTGCAATGCTGCCCTCGGTTCCCAGGAGGGTGCCCTTAAAAGTTTTTTGTCCATCAATCGGCTGAGATGTCTGGATCTTGGCCGTCTGTCCGGTAAACCGTGCAAAGTCCGCAAGTTTACCCAGGGGGCGGTTGACCCCCGGGGAAGAAACTTCCAGGTTGTAAGATTCATCGCCTTCCAGGCTTACATCCAGAAGATCGCTGATCTGGCGACTTATATTGATACAGTCATCCAGGACAACCCCCCCCGGCTGATCGATGTACAATCGCAGAATTTTTCCACCAGGCTCAGCCTGATATTCTGCAAAAACAAGTTCCAATCCTTCCGCACTGCACAACGGTTCCGCCAGGGCCTTAACCTCTGCCAGGAAACGTTCCGTCTCCGCCGAAGGGAAAGCATCCTTTTTTTGAAGCGCTCTTTTTTTCTTACGATTCAATTTTCCTGCCTCCGTACACATTACCGGCATGCTGGACGGGTATCGATAAAAAACAAAAAAACGGGCGAAAGCCCGTTTCTCTCATCTATGGCAAATCTCTAATTTGGACAGCGAATCTTCGTCAGTTCATACAAGCAACCATAAAAAATAATTCCAAAGTACACATAGATAAAAGCGCTTTCCTACCAGCCTCCCGGTCTGCTGAAAGACGGGCTTTGGTGGAGCGGGCAACGAGATTCGAACTCGCGACACCAAGCTTGGGAAGCTTGTACTCTACCAACTGAGCTATGCCCGCTTTCCAGAAAAGAATATTTAAGACATAAATATTGAACTGTCAACAGGTTTTCTCTAATCATTCATTAAAACACGAAAACGGGTCAATATCTTTCGAGGAGCTGCCGAATCACCGCCAGTTCATTCAGGATTTCATCAAATGCAGGTGCCTGGGGATGCTGCTGGGCGCGTCTGGTTTTTAGATAATTTTTGGCCCCGGAGATAGTATATTTTTTTTCATACAGGAGGTACTTGATTTCAAGGAGGCGCTCGACGTCTTTTTTGCGGTAAAGTCGTTGGCCGGCGGAGGTTCTTTTAGGCTTTATTTTGCTGAACTCGGATTCCCAGAATCTGAGCACATGGGTCGGGAGGTCGAGGAGGTCGGCAACCTCTCCGATTTTAAAATAAAATTTATCGGGAATGATGACCGACGTATTTTTCATTTTGCCGCACCTTCAGCGCTCAGCTTTTCGGAGTTTTTTTATGGATTGTCGACTTGATGTATATACCGTCAATATTAAACGAGGTCAACCATTGCCGCGTAGCGGCATGTCATAATATTTGTGCAGCAAATATTATTCGGGGAGCCCGGCATCAAACTGCTGAATGACCTTGAATGTGATCTCTTTGTGCAGCCGGTTGACCCGTTCATCTTCCAGTGTTTCGGTAGGGGATCTGTAGGTAATTCTGAACGAAATACTCTTTTTTTCTTCAGAAATAGGGTTTCCGGTAAAAACATCGAAGATGAGAACACTTTCGACAAGTGTTTCATCCATATTCCGGACGTATCCCAGAATTTTGCCGGCTTCGATGTCATGATCGATAATAATCGTGGCATCGCGTGATGTTGCCGGAAATTTTGGAATCTCGCCTGCCTGGCTGAACTCCGGGATAACGTCATAGAGCCGGTTCAAATCGAGTTCGAATGCAAATGCACACTGTTTCAAGTCGTAGGCTTTAAGAACGTCGGGGTGCATTTCTCCCACCAGGCCAATCCCGGATCCGCCCTGGATGGCTATCCGGGCTGTGTGTCCGGGGC